>PXAQ01000229.1 GCA_003567095.1 Phycisphaerae bacterium | reverse complement strand
GTGAGGCCGACGCCGACGCGACGGAGCAAAAGGGGCTTTGAGAAGCCCAAATATTTGAGGTCAAAAAAATGTGAAAAAATGGAAAATTAACGATTGACGAAAGTCGTTCCATATCAGGGGGGGGGTAGTCGGGCTTTTTTATGATTTCTCATCGCCCCATCGGCCCAAAGCGCAAGAACCTCCATGTTTTGCCTCAGTTGGTTTTGGACAAAGACAGCACTTTAAATCTTAAAAAAATCAGTCTTAAAAAAGACAAAAAGATTAGCAGATTGATTAGCAAGATAGATTTTAGCAAAAAAAAATCCATAAGCCTCTTTTTTGAAGAAACTTATGGATTTATAAAGCGAAGATTATAAAGTTTGACCCCAAGGGGATTCGAACCCCTGTTGCCGGGATGAAAACCCGGTGTCCTAGGCCTCTAGACGATGGGGCCGGGAGTGAACTACTCCATACTAATCGCTTCGACGGGGCACTCATCAACGCACACACCGCAATCGACGCAGTTGTCTACGATGATGATGGCTTTGCCGTCTTTCATTTCAATCGCATCGCTCGGACACGAATCCACACATGCTTCGCAACCCGTACATGTTGCTGCATCCACTTTTGCCGGCATTGTTGTTCCCTTTCTATCTAAACCTCTAACGTCTTTAACGGTCATTATGTAACAGGTTAGAGAAGTTACGAAATTTTTCGGGCCAACTCAACATAAATTCCCAATTTTTTTAAATTTTTTTGGGGCAGCGGAAAATTGCTCAAATGTAGCCCTATCTTAGCCGTTATGCCCTGTTTTCTATCGCGAATCGCGTTCCGGCTGGGCGGGGGCTTTTCCGCCCAGGGCGACCGCAAGCCGTCGTGTTAAGCGATGTTCATCATATTGAGCCTTCCAGTCCAGAACCGTATCGAATGCGCTGCCTTGCAGCCGACTGAGCAGGTACGTTGTCATAAATCGTACCGGCCAGCGGTCGTGCGTCAGGTTGGCCGAAAGGGTTTGAATCAGCGCAAAATCCCCCGGCAGCGTTATGACGCTCAACGCCTCCATCGTATGGACCCGAAGTCGCCAGTTCTCATCCGTCAAGGCATGCCGAACCGCATCAATCAGCAAGGACGGCTCAACACGCGTGTGTCCATAATCGGCTTGGCCTCGGGCAACCGACTCCTGCTCGGCCAGCAGTCCGGCAAACAGCCGTGCGGCCTGGATTTTCTGACCCTCCCGGCCTGTGGCCAGTGCGTCAAGCCGCTGCATCATAAAGTCGCGCGTCAGATTGACTCGAGGACGCTGCAAGGTACTGCGTACCGGCGCTGTGCCGCGCAGCGCATTTTCGACCATGCCGTTCTCGTGGACAACCGGATCCAGGTACACTGTAAATTCCAGCTCGAGCATCGCCTGCGGATGGCTGGCCAGCAACCGACGCAATGGGCCCGTCCGCAGATCCAGCGGGACAAAAATATGCTCGTTGGGCGCGATCGGGCGATTGGGGCGGACCCGTTGGGTCAGCAAATTGGGGATATGTCGGTCCAGATCGCCTCGCACCTGGACATCGACGCGAACCGCCCCGCCCAGCATACCGCCGTCCTGGATCACCAGCGGCGCAGAGCTGTTGTTTTCGATCACCAGTCGCGCGTTAAAATCCGTCCCGTACAGGATATCGCTGCTGGCGAAAAGCAGCTTGGCCGAGAATCGCTGCCGCGGCTCGACAAAGACCGGAACAACGCGCGTCCCGAATCGCTCTTCCAGTGCGTCTTGAATCCTCTGGGCATCGGGCGAGCGATGGTAGTCAGCCCCCATATCGTTCAGTACCGATCTGGCTTTTTCCGCCTCGAAGGTCTCCGGGGCCATCCGGATTGCGTCGCGAAGCAGGTCAAGGGCTTCCTGGCGATTATCGGCGTCGCGGTGAACCAGCGCCATCGTGATCGCGGCGATCGGATCGGTTTGCTGATAGGGCTCGGCAATTTCTCTGGCCGTCTGAAACTCTTCATTAACAGCCAGCGCATAGGCAAAAATCGGCCGCACCCCGGGGCGATCCGGCGCCTGAGCGTATGCCTGATTGCTCCAGGCCAGGGCATGATCGGCGCGCTCGAGAATAAAGCTGTAGAACCACGCCAGATGTTCGGGGTAAATGGGCAGCGCCAGATCATCCTGGCCGAGCATCTGTTCGGCTTTTTCCGCGGCCTGTTCGAGGATGCTGCGCGCCTGGCCGTCGCGTCCGAGCTTTGCCGCGGTGCGGCCGGCAATCGCCTCAAGCATCAAATCAAATTCCGTCGCCTCGCGAAACCGCTCGGCCAGCTCGGCGCATCGGCGCAGCGAATTCGGTGCATGGTAGTGGCTCAGCAGCAGCGGCACATACAGTCTCGGCTGGGCCGGGCGATCCGGAAAAAGATGGCCGTGGACCCTGTCGGCGTACTCATACACCTCGGCAGCCTGCGAAAAGCGCTCAAACTGCATCAGCATTTGGGCATAGCTCAAGACGGTCGCCAAGTCATAAGGGTTGGCATCCAGCATCGTGCGAAGATGAACTGCATACGCATCGTGGCTGACCGCAAGATCCTGCTGCGCATAGACCTGCTGGAGTGTCTCAAACGCGAACACATTGTAGGGATTCAGGGCATAGGCCTGACCCAGATACGCTTGAGCGGTCTCCAAGTCGGCTTTTTCCATCGCCAGGACGCCAAGCTGGGCGGCAAGTTCCGAGGCGAACAGATTATCGACTCTGCCAAATTGACGCAGCAGTTGGTCCAGCAGCACCTCGCGATCCTGACGGGTATCCATTTGCGACAGCATGCAACCCACAGCCGACATCGCAAGCTCCAGGTTGTAATGGCGGCCAATGTAAGACCGCAGCGCCCCGCGCATCTTTTCAGAATAGTCCGAGTGACCCAGACAGCCTTCGCTGCCGATACGCAGGATTGGCTCGGCCAGCCCGGCCCCGCTGCGTTCCAGCATCTCGGCGGCCTCAAGAAACCGCTTGGCCGATTCGATCGTCCCGGCATCGTCCCGGGCAATTTCCTGTGCGGTTTTGACAAAAACCGAAGCCGTCACCGGTGAAAATATCCCCTCTGCACCATCTCGCGCAGCGGCATAAGGCCACATCGACGATGTCAAAAACCCTACAATAAAAACAAAAACTCCACGCTTGACCATAAAAGGCCTCCAAAAAACGCATGCTAATACCCGTTGTCCCTATGGGTGGCCAGGAGCGATACTTGCCGCTCGTATCCTGTCTCAACGCATATGGTAACTGAAACTCAATATCTTCGGCTGGGCCGCTTTGACATAATCATCCATATCCATCTGGATCGTCAACTCGTGCGTGCCGCCCTGAAACACCACGTAAGAACTGTCCCGCAGTATCTCGTCCATCAGTGTGTCCAGCCCATAGAGGTGGCCAAACGGCGGCTCGGCGCCCAGCGTACAGTCGTCGAATAATTCCGCCATTTCGTCTTCATCGGCCAGTGCCACCTCGGCGGCGCCCACGGCCTCTTTCAGGGCGTCAAGATCAATCTTGCAGCAGGCCGGAAGCACGCATAAATAATACGTCTTGTCGGCTCGCACCACCACCGGTTTGGCCACCGTCATCCCGGGCACATGTTCCTCGGCGGCCATTTGCTGAGCGGTAAACGTCGGACGATGCTGGCTCAGCTCATAATGGATACCCTTGGAGTCCAGAAAATCAATCACTTTCATAAGACACCTCCGTTTCAGAATTTATCCATTCAGACCTCACGCTACCCTGATTATAGCCCGTTTTGCGGCGCAGGTCAATTGCCGCTTTTGAGTAAATCGTGAATTATTCAGCGTTGACCTGCCCAGCCGAGGGTGTGCGGCGCGGGCGGATAATCAACTTCAGCATCGGGTTTTTCAGCCGCCAGGACGAGACCGTATACACGCCGCCGCAGACAGCCACCAGCACGGCAATGCGGCTCACCTGACCGCCGGTCGTTCGCGGCAGCCCTGCCAGTAACGTCAGCGCCCCCCAGCCGGCCAGTGCCATCAGGGCTGTGCTGATCACCGTTTTTAACAATACCATCCAAAACTCCCGAGTCGGGCCAAGTGGACAGTGCCTTCGCAAAACCCAGAGCAAAATCGCCACCTGTACATACGAGCAAATCGCCGTCGACAGCGCAAGGCCGGCTGCTCCCAACGGCCAAATCAGCGTCAGGTTCAGGATAATGTTCAGCACTACCGCTGTTGCGGCCGTGCGGGCGGGAATTTTGGAGTTTTTGAGCGCATAAAAGACCCGCGGCAGGATCTGCTGGATGAAATACCCGCACAGCCCCAGTGCATAAAATATCAGCACTCCCGTCGCCAGACGGGTATCGTCGGCGGTAAACTGGCCTCGCTGATAAATGGCCGCCACCAGCGGACGGGCCACCAGGATCAGGCCTGCCGTTGAGGGCAGTGCCAGGAAAAGCGCCGCCCCAAGCCCTTGCAGCGTCGTTTTGGCCAGCCGGGCCTGATCCTTCTCGGCCGCGGCATCGCTTAAGACCGGGAAAATCGCCGTGGCCAGCGAAATGCCGAGTACCCCCAGCGGAAACTGGTATAGCCGCTGGGCATAAAACAGCCCCGCCACCGAGCCGGCCCACACCGGATAGCGTATCTGAGAGCCAAACAGGACAAAAAACTCCCCCTTTTCCGCTGAGCCGGACAGGGTTTTGGCGATAATATCATCGGCCAGCGTGTTGAGCTGGGTAACTGCCATCCCGAGGATCATCGGCCCCATCAGCCATAAAATCCGCTTGAACGGCTCGGATCGCACCTGCCAGGCCGGGCGCAACGTCAGCCCGCGGCGGCGCATCGGGATAATCTGCATCCCCACCTGCACCATCCCGGCCAGCAGCACCCCGAAGGCCAGCAAAAACAGATGCGCCTCTGAGGGCAGCCCCAGCACCCAGCCGCCCAGGCACAAGGCTGCGATGATGAAGACATTCAGCACCACCGGCGCCGCCGCCGGCGCGGCAAAATGCCGATGCGTATGCAGAATCCCGGCCAAAATCGCCTCCGTGCAGATCATCACCATGTACGGCAGCATCAGCGCCGCCAGCACGAGCATCAACCGCGTGCTTTCCAGCGGGGCGTGATAGCGATGGACGTAGGCCAGAATCGCCAGCCCCGCAAGCACCAGCCCGCTGAGCAGCACGACAATGACTGTCACGACCGTGTGGGCCAGCGTGAAGGCGGCGGCGCGGTTTTTTTTAAGCTGATCACTGTAGACGGGAATAAACGACGAGGTCGCCGCGCCCTCGCCGAAGATTCGCCGCCCCAGGTTCGGAATCTTAAACGCGATGACCCAGATATCCATCATCAGCCCGGCCCCGAGAAAATAGGCAAACGCCATGTCCCGCAGCATCCCGAACACCCGGCTGACCACCGTCAAGACGGCTATAAGTCGAAATCCCTTAATCATATACGCCAATCTGTGCCTGAAAAGCCTGATACTATATCGGCATTGACGCACATTAACAATAGTTCGTCTCCAAAACGCCAAGCCGGGGCATCAAACGACAGGTGCACGACACTATGCTGGACAAAGCCGATTTGTGATAGACACGCTGCTTGGGTCCGGTTTTACCGGATCAAGGCGATGATGTCGTCCAGGTTGTTGGCGGTGCGCAGCGGGGGGTTGCTCATCGGGCGTGCCATTTTGCTGTGATACTCAACGGTGGCGTTGGGGTCTTTGAGCGGATGGCCGGTCAGGACACAGGCGACGCGCTGGTCTTTGCCGATTGTGCCGTCGGCCAAGAGGTGCTTGAGGCCCGCGATGGTCGCCGCCGAGGCCGGCTCGCAGCCCAGCCCGGTTTTGCCGATCTGGGCTTTGGCGTCGAGGATTTCCTCATCGGGCACCGCCAGTACGACGCCGTCGCACACCTCCAGCGCCCGCAGGCATTTTTTCAGGTTGACCGGTCGGGAAATCTCAATCGCCGAGGCAACGGTGTGCGGCCGGTAGCCGGTGGCGTCCAGATGGTTAAAATAGGCCTGGATGGCAGCGTCATCGGTATGCCCGCCGTTCCAGCGGAGTTTTTTGTCGTTGTAAATTTCGGTCAGGGTGTTGGCGCCAAAGGCGTTGATGACCGCCAGGCGCGGGATACGGTCGATCAGGCCCAGTGCCTTCAGTTCCATAAACGCCTTGCCAAAGGCGCTGCTATTGCCCAGGTTGCCGCCGGGGACGATGATCCAGTCGGGCACCTGCCAGCCAAGCTGCTCGATGATGCGGTACATAATCGTCTTTTGCCCCTCCAGGCGGAAGGGGTTCAGCGAATTGACCAGGTAGATGTTCAACTGGCGGCAGACATCCTGCACCTGCCGCATGCAATCGTCAAAGTCGCCTGCGATCTGGATCGTCCGGGCGCCGTAGTCCATCGACTGGCTCAGCTTGCCGAAGGCGATCTTGCCCTCGCCGATAAAGACGGTCGCTTTCAGGCCGCAGCTATGGGCATAGAGCGCCATCGAGGCCGAGGTGTTGCCGGTCGAGGCGCACGCGCTGGCGGCAGCTTTGACCATGGTCGCATGGCTGAACGCCGCGGTCATCCCGTTGTCCTTGAACGATCCGGACGGATTGAGGCCTTCATATTGCAGGAACAGTGCGCTCGGGTCCATTCCCAACTCCACCGCCAG
>PXAQ01000010.1 GCA_003567095.1 Phycisphaerae bacterium | reverse complement strand
CGATCAGCGCGCCGATGAAAATACCCGCAACCACCATAAACTGCCAGTCGAATGCCAGGCCGGTCTGCTGGTAGTACGTGTTGTCTTGCACCCGCTGCGGCGAGATGCTGCGCTCGAGAAAGCCGGCGGCGCGGACAAATGTGGTCGATGCGCCCAGAAAACTGCTTCTGCCGAGCCGCTCGGTTGTCACCCACACCGAGGCGATCGCCAGCAGCCCCACCAGGGCCCCGGCCAGATAGGGGTTCCATCCGTCTTGTTTCTTCTTTTGGGTCATTGTTTTCTCCTTTTCACAAAAAATATTTATTGGGTCATCGCGAAACAAAATACGTGCTCATCTTCGGCGGTCGGCCCAGCAGTTCGGTAAAGTGATAAATCAGCAGGTGCTCGGCTTCGGCTAGCGCGTTGCCAGGTGCATTTTCGGCAGACAGGCGGCGAAGGAGAACGGTCGCGCAGGCCGCGCTGATACGGCGTTTTTCGGCAAAGCTCTGATCGCAGCCGCCGCACAGCAGGCCGTTGGCGGCGCTGCTGAAATACAGCTCTTGGGGAAGTGTCTTTGCGGTCATGCCGCAATTGGCGCAAGCATCCAGCACCGGCGCGATGCCCGCCTCATCCAGCAGCGTCAGTTGATAGTCGATCAAGACCGGCAGCTCGAAGGCCGGCGTATCGCACCGCGTCAGACGCTCCAGCGTGTCGGCCAGGGCGTCGAACAGCCCCGGGTGCGGATCGTGCGACTGGCAAAAGGCCTCGGTCAATTCCAGAACAAAGAGCCCGGCGTGCATCGCCGACAGGTTCGTGCGCAGCAAACGAAACCGCGGCGACTGGACAAGCTCGGTCAGGATATCCAGCTTCTGCGACGACGGCGAGGCAATGAACATCGCCTGCCCATAGGCAAACGGCTCAATCGCCCCGTCAAAAGCGGACCGGCTCCGCCGCGCGCCCTTGGCCATCGCGCCGATCTTGCCGTGGTCGCGCGTCAGCAGCGTCACGACCTGTGAGGTCTCGGAATAATTGACCGCACGCAAACAAATTGCCTGGTCTTTAATTGTTGACATGTGTCATCCCTCCGTGAATGGAGGTTCGCCCATCACGCGATCTTAGCTTGCTTTGGTTTCCGGCACCGGCTTGCGAATCCGCAAATGCTTGATGCTGCGCGGCCCGGCGGCCATAATCGTAACCGTCAGCTTGTTAAAGGTAAACGATTCGCCCGTTTTGGGGATGTACCCCAGGTGCGAAAACACAAACCCGCCGACGGTTTCATAATCCTCTTCGTCCGGCAGGTCGATTTTCAAGGCATCGTTGACATCGCCGATATCCATCCGGGCATCCACATCGAAGGTCCCCTCGTCGATTTTCCGGAACGACTCTTTGGCGGGCTTTTCAAATTCGTCGGTAATCTCACCGACCAGCTCTTCGAGAATGTCCTCGATCGTGACCACCCCGGCCGTGCCGCCGTACTCGTCGAGCACCACGGCAAAGTGCAGCTTCTGATTTTGAAACTCATGCAGCAGATCGCGCAGCGGCTTGCTCTCCGGCACAAAATACGCCGGCCGCATCCGTTGGCGCAACTGAAAGTCCGTATCGTCTTTGCCGATTTCATCGAGCAGGTCTTTGGCGTAAATGAGCCCGACGATATTGTCAATCGTTTCTTCATACACCGGCAGCCGCGAATGGCCCGCACGGCGAATCACCTCCAGCACCGTCGCCAGGTCGGCATCAGCGCTGACCGCGATCAGGTCGGTGCGCGGCGTCATGATCTCATCGGCCGCCGTCTCGCCCAGCTCCAGCACGTTCTCGATCATCTCGACCTCTTCCTCGTCGACTACGCCTTCTTTGCGGCCCTGCTCGACAAAGCTGAGGATCTCTTCCTGCATCTCTTCCTGCTGCTGTTCGGGGTCGGCCTCCGGCACGCCCGCCAGCCGCCGCACCAGCCGCTCGTGCAGGCCCAAGAGATACAGCACCGGCCGCATCACCCACATCAGAAGCCTCAGCAGGCCCCAAGTATGCGGCAGGATAAACCCGCCGGCGTGCTTGGCCCAGGCGTGGGGAATAACAAGGTTGAAAATCTCCAGCACCGCCAGCGCCGCCAAAAAGGTCACCGCATAGTGCCGCTCGACAAACAGCCCGGCCAGCAGCAGGATGATGGCCGTGTTGGCCGCCACACGAAAAAACCCGCAGGTCAGCGCCATCGGCTCAATGTCGTGAAGAAAAATCTCCATCTGCTCCTGGCGCCCGGCCTGGCGAAAGCCCTCCTGCAGCTTCATTCGCGACAGCGAACTGAGCGCAAGCATATGCAGCGCAAAAAACAGCGAAACCACCGTAAACACACTTATCAGGACAATTGACCAACCCACATCGTCCACGCTATCATTGCCTTTCTATTGCGATCATTAAAAAATACACACCGCCGGCGGGCAAACCGCTTGCCCTAGGATTCGGCGTTTGGGGATTGACTGTAATACACGCGGTCATATCCCATTTGTTTTAACAGGTCCTCTTCGGTGTCGTGCATGCGGCGCGCCTCGTCGGGCGAGCCGTCATCAAAGCCCAGCAGATGCAGCAGCCCATGGACGATATACAAGGCCAGTTCCGCCTCAGGGCTGTGGCCGCGCCGAAGGGCCTGCTCAACGGCCAGCGCGCTGTTGACGATCAAGTCAAAAATGTGACGATCTTCGAAGTCATCGGTCAAATCAAAGCTGATCACATCCGTCGTGGCTGGCGTATTGAGAAATTTCTGATTGTATGCCTGCATCGTTGAATGATCGACAACGGTAATGGTCAGCGCTGTGTTGCCCGCCGACGTGTAGAGCAGCGCCGCCTCGGCGGCCGCCTGCAATGTCTCCCGTTTCGCCGGCAGCATCTCGACCTGCACGTCAAACTGAATGTCCCACGGGCTGCTTTCGGTCATTGTCGCTCATCCTGTCCAGCAAGTTTTAAAGCCGCTTGGCCGTTCTGTCCATTCTGTCCGTTGCGGCTGTTGCTCGGCGGCGCTTCATCCAGTTTGGGATACGCCACCCGCCCGTGATGATGGGCCGCCAGCGACTTGGACAAGCTGGTCTCGATGCGGCTCAGCTCGCGCAGCGTCAGTTCGCATTCGTCAAACTGCCCGTCCTGCAGCCGCTTCATCGCGATGTTATGCACCATCGCATCCACTTTGGCCGGCGCGGTGTCCGTCAGGGTCCGGGCGGCGCTTTCGGCCGCATCGGCCAGCATCACAATCGCCGCCTCTTTGGAACGCGGCTTGGGGCCGGGATAGCGAAACTCCGACTCGGAGACCGGCGATTGACGGTCGTCCTGCTTTTTACGAGCTTCGTTGTAAAAATACTCCATCAGCGTCGTGCCGTGATGGGTCTCGATAAACTGCCGCAGTACCACCGGCAGACCGTACTCTTTGGCGATTTCGATACCGTCCTTGACATGCCCGACAATTACCAACTGGCTCATCGCCGGCGAGAGCTGCTCATGGCGACTGGCCAGGCCCATCTGGTTTTCCACGAAATACGTCGGCTTGTTGATCTTGCCGATATCGTGATAATACGCCCCGACCCGGCACAGCAGGCCGTTGGCCCCGATGGCCTCGGCAGCGCTTTCGGCCACCGAGCCGATCAGCAAACTGTGGCTGAACGTGCCCGGCGCATCCAGCGCGAGCTTTCGCAACAGCGGCTGGTTGGCGTCGCTGTAGTCCAGCAGCGTCATGCTCGTGGCGATGCCAAAGGCCGACTCGATGATCGGCAAAAACGCCTGCAAAATCCCCCCCACGGCAAACGTCGCGCCCGCCGCCACGCCGGAATTAAAAAAACTTCGCTGCATCGGCAGACTCTGGACCACATTCAGCGCCATCGCCGTAATGAACACCGCAACCGTGGCAATCCCTGAGACCTCGATCAATTTCTTGCGCGTGCGAATCTCGCCCAGGCTGAAACAGCAGACCATCGTCCCAGCCATCATCGTCAAAAACAGCTCGATCGTCGCAATCTGCCCGACAGCAAAGCAGGCCAGCATCGCGTAAAACATTGTCATCCCGATCGCGAACCGCTGATCGTAGGCGATGGTCAGCACAATCGCGCACGCCACCGCCGAGCCGGTCGCCAGGTACATCCAGTTTTCCGCCAGCGACAATAGCCGCGTCGCCGCCAGCAGCAGCAAAAACAGCCCCGCCAGGGCCATCGCCCGACTGGGACGGGCAATGATGCGGGGTTTGTAGGCGTATATATACACCGCCGCACCGACGGCGATAATGCCGACAATCACCCCCAGCGCGGCAATCTGCGGTCCGGGCCTGAAGATTCTGAATGTCTCGGCATAAAAATCCTCGTGGCCGGTATCCAGGCTCATGATCACCACCGTCGCAGTGATAAAGCACGCCAGGATCAGCAGCCCCACCGGCAGCGGACTGTTGACCACCGCGGCCAGCCGGCCGAATCGCTCGGAGGCCTTTGACTGGCGGACGCGCTGCCGGCGTACACTGACTTTTTTCTTGGCTACCGCCACGGGTCACTCCCGACGCAACGACGACTTGCCCTGTTTTTTTTCGTCATAGGCCTGTACAATCTTGTGAACGAGTTTATGGCGCACGATGTCGCCTTTTTCCAGTTCCACCACGCCGATGCCCTTGATGCCGCCGAGCGTGCGGACCGCATCCACCAGCCCGCTGACCTGCCCGTCGACCAGATCGACTTGCGTGATATCGCCGGTGACGATCATCTTGGAGCTGCGCCCCAGCCGGGTCAGGAACATCAGCATCTGCGAGGTGGAGGTGTTCTGGGCCTCATCGCAGATCACGACCGCCTCGTTGAGCGTGCGGCCGCGCATAAACGCCAGCGGGATAATCTCGATGATGTCCATCTCCATAAACTTGCGCATCTGGCCGAATTCCATCATCTCTTCGAGCGCATCAAACAGCGGACGCAGGTAGGGATTGACCTTGGCCTGCAGATCGCCGGGCAGAAACCCCAGCCGTTCGCCCGCCTCGACCGCCGGTCGGGCCAACACGATCTTGCGGATCTGTTTTCGGCGGAGCATCGCCACCGCCATCGCCACCGCCAGATAAGTCTTGCCGGTGCCGGCCGGCCCTGTGCAGAATGTCAGGTCATTTTGGGCCATCGCCTCAATATAATGAAGCTGTCCCTTTGTGAACGGTTCGATAACGCCCTTGTGCGAGTAGACCTCGATCACATCGCTGCGGGTCGGGGTGATCTGGTTTTCGCTTTGGCTCATCAGCTCCCGCACATCCGAGACGGTTAGCCGCCCGCGTTCGATGAGCCGTTTCTGCATGCGGTCAATCACATCGGCGGCCATCCGCACCGCTGTCGCGCCGCCGTTGAGAACGACGGTGCCGTTGCGCGCCCCGATCTGGACGTTAAGCGTATCGCGAATCAGACGCAGATGCGCATCGGCCTGGCCGAACAACTCCAGCCGCTGTGCGGTCGATTCAAGTTGTATTTTCAGTTCCAAAAACGCTTCCTGTCAGTTAGGCCAACACAAACCAAAACACGATAAAGGCCGCCGGGGCCGTGGCCAGCGGCGAGTCGATCACATCCAGTATGCCGCCAAAGCCCGGAATGATCGCGCCGGAATCTTTCATCGCGGCATCCCGCTTGATCATCGACTCGACCAAATCGCCGGCCTGACCCAGCACGCCGAAGACCGCTCCAAACACGACGGCCTGCAAAGGGGTCATTATACCAGAAAAAAAGGAAAATCCAAAGGATACCACCGCCGCGACCACCGCCGCACCGCCCAACCCCTCCCACGTCTTGCCGGGGCTGATGCCGGGGCAGAGCTTATGCCTGCCGAACAACCGGCCAAACGCGTAAGCCCCTATATCAGAGCATTTTATGGTCGACACAAAGAGCAGGACCACCCAGACGCCCCAGAACACCCGAATCCAGACCAAGAACATGGGGAAAATACCAAGATACACAATCGAAAAAAATGAGGCCGACACATTGCGCACGGTCCCGTTTGTGCCGAACCGGATCGCCTGGGCCCAAAATAACGCCAGCAGGGTAAGCGGAATCGCCAACAGGAAAATCTGAAGAGCGTACAGCGACAATGAAAATTGCGTCCAGTACGGCAGGGTCGCCAGCAGCACCGTGGCAGGAAGCGTTACCGGATACAGCAGTTCGGCACCGGTCTGCCGGACCAGGAGGCCCAGCTCGCGCTGCGCCGGAACCGCCAGCGCAACCAGCAGCAGCGTAAATAGCGTCGCTTGGGTCGGCTTATCGGGCAAGTCCTGCGACAGCGACCCATCCAGCCACCCATCCACGAGCAGCAGCCCCAAAAACACAACAATCATCAATGTTCCAAATACCAGGCGATGTTTGAGCATGTCGATTTCTTCTCAACAAAATCACTACACAGTTTCTACACACATCATATCCAGAGACTAAGCCGCTCCAAAGTTGCGGGCATCTATTGTCCCGAAGGGACAGAATAAAATAGCCGGTGGTGAAGCTACGCGAAACCACCGGTCATGCATTACAAACAACTCAAAGCCCCAGCGGGGCGATACTTCATCCCAACACATATTTAGGATCATAGTCAATCTTGTGTTTTTTTAATGAGTCCACTCTAAATACTGCCTATTATGCAGCCTTTCGTTGTTTCTGTTTCGAATGGTTTTCGCTCTTGCATTTTCGTGGGAGACCCCATTTCTCATGTACATTTCGGGCTATAGAGGT
>PXAQ01000101.1 GCA_003567095.1 Phycisphaerae bacterium | reverse complement strand
TGTTGCCGCAAGGTAATAACCCGCGATTGACGGTGGCAACGCACCACCTTGTCGCATGAACCTATTATCGGCTCGTGACGACCTTACAATCACGGAGCCGGTCGTTCCATATTTTCTTATGACTTAAAAAAACAGGGAATTTAAGTTGGGAGCAGTATACCCCGCAGGTAGCCGGCGATGTGAAAGCAGATGGTCCCGGAATCGAGAAAGACCTGCTGACCACCTTCAATCAGGCCGGCGGCAAGTTGAGCGATCCGGCGTTTGGCTTCGACATTGCGCATCGACTTTGAGATAAACGAATAGTCCAGATTTTTCCTGAGCTGCGCCCCGCCGTGGTTCAGTTCCAGCAGCCCCGCCTCGGCCAGCGTCTTCAGGTCCCGCCGTACGGTGGCGTCTGAAATCCCGAGCTCCTCAGCCAACCGCGTAGCCACAACCTGACCGTTCTGGTACGCCTTGGCCAGGATCGACTCTTTTCGCTACTGTATTGAAGCTGTATTCATTCGCGTGTAACCTTTTCATTTGCCGCCAATTTCGTTAACTTTTCTCAATTTTTGCACATTTGAGCAGACAAATCTCAAGAATAGTTGTTTTGTTGATTTCCACAGGGTCTTGTTTTATTATCAGTTCAAATGAACATTCAAATTAAATTGGGTGCGAAAAATGCAGATACTAAAAATTCCATCACTTGGAAAGGCAGACAGCAACACGTTTGTCCTCGATGTCGCCGTTGAGCCGTCCACTTCAGCAAAAAAGGACAGGGTTTAGTCTCTTTGCAGGCGGCCGGTCAGGTCCTCCAGTTAGAATCGCCGACCAGCGGTACGATTGCCGAACTGAACATTTATCCGTGCAAGATCGTCCGCAGCGGCCAGCCGTTGTTAAGCCTCGGTATGCCGGCAACCACCACTCAAACGAACCTCAAAGAAACCCAAATTCAGTGGAAAGATAAGAAAATGACCAAACAAGCCAGCTCAATCGCGGCAGGTCGTTGAAAACGCCCGGAACTGAAGGCTCGAATAACTGCTTTAACGAACTGAAAATACAATCGAAAGGCAAGTCAGTATGGACGATCGTTTTGACATAGCCGTCATCGGCACCGGACCGGGCGGGTATATCGCCGCCTTGAAGGCCGCACAATTGAGGGCCAAAACCGCCGTGATCGAGAACCATCATCTCGGCGGAACGTGCCTGAATTACGGGTGCATCCCCTCCAAGGCCCTGCTGGCCTCGGCCGAGCTGATTTACAACATCAACAATGCCTCTGCAATGGGCGTCCGTGTCGGCGGCAAGGCCGAATTTGACTGGCCCGCGATTCAGAAGCGCAAGGACAAGATCCTCAAGGGGCTGCGTTCGGGCATCAAGGGCCTGTTCGGCGTGCGAAATGTGACGCTGTTTCAAGGGCGCGGCGTCATCACCGGAAAAGGGCAGATCACCATCACCGCCGAGAACGGCTCCGAGAGCAGCATTGTCGCCGACAAGACCATCATTGCCGTCGGCTCTGTGCCGGCGCGGATACCGGGCTGGCCGGACGATCCCAAACGGGTCTGCACCTCCGACGAAGCGCTGCATTGGGACAGCCTGCCCAAACGGCTGCTGATTGTCGGCGGCGGGGTTATCGGCTGTGAATTTGCCTGTATGATGCGTGAGTACGGCATCGATGTGACCGTCGTCGAAATGCTCGAACGGCTGATGCCGGAAATGGAAGGGGCGCTCGGCCGGCAGATGCAGGTGATTTTCGAAAAACGCGGTATCAAGGTGCGGGTCGGCGCAAAGGTCGAGTCGCTCAAGTCTGCCGGCGACGGCGTAGCGGCCGAAATATCCGGCGCCGGTGCGATGCAATTCGACAGGGTGCTGATGGCGGTCGGGCGTCGGCCCAATACCGAAAACATCGGTCTGGACACAGTCGGCATCAACGCCGAGCGCGGATTCATCGCCGTGGATGAAACAATGCGCACGAACATGGACGGCTATTACTGTATCGGCGACGCAAACGGACGGACGCTGCTGGCGCACGCGGCCAGCGCACAGGGGATTATGGCCGTCAAGGACGCGCTGGGTCAGGATGCCGGGCCGTCGCTGCCGATTCCGTGGGCGGTTTATACGTTCCCCGAAGTGGCCGGCGTGGGTCTGACCAGCGAGCAGGCCGCCAGCCGCGACCTGCCGGTTCGCATCGGCCAGTTCCCCATCGGCCATCTCGGCAAAGCGATGGCCGCAGGCCACACCGAAGGCATGGTCAAAGTCATTGCCGACTACAATACCGATAAGCTGCTCGGCGTGCACATGCTGGGCCACAATGCCACCGAGATCATTGAGTCGGCCACGGCCATGATGACCGCCGGCGGCACCGCCAAAGAACTGGGCAATATGGTCTTTGCCCACCCGACCATCGGCGAAGCCGTCAAGGAAGCGGCCGAGGACGCCTATCAAGGCGCCCTGCATTTGCCGCCGCGGAAGATGATGACAAGCCCTCGGCTGACTTAAAAACAGTGCCAGTTCCTCCCAATGCCGGAGGTGAGCACGCCTTTATGCTGGGCTTTGGGCGGAGCGTTTGCACGGGAGGCCGCATCGTGCTGACGGCACATAACCACCCGTGAAAACCTATGTCGGTCGCGCACGCTTACCGCAAGTACACAATCTCTTTGCAGTCCGTCCGATCATAAAAGAGATTCTGAGACTTTCGCCGGGCGCGTTTAATCATGCCATATTTCAATAGTATGTTCCGCTTTTATTCTTCTAAGCATGTCGGCCATTTCCTTCAGTTTTTGGGGATTGTCGCTGGCCAGGTTGTAATCCTCGTACGGGTCGGCCTCCAAATCGAAAAGATATTCGGTCTTTGACAATGGGTGTACGTGCATCGCGTTCTCTGGGCCCTGGTTATGGCGGTTGTATGCCCATGCCGAACGCTCTTTAGCCTCTATGTATTTCCATTTGCCCACACGCAGGCCCAACCCATCACTCGATTGCTGCACAATGTAATCGGCTCCCTCGTCTGATTCTCCTAAAATTGCCGGTAAGGTATTACGGCTGTCGAAAAATTTATCTTCCGGCAACTCAGCTCCTACCAACGCAGCAAACGAGGCAAGAAAATCGACTTGGCTGATAAGTGCATCGGACACTTTACCTTTTTGGATACGTGCAGGCCACTGAATAACCGTTGGCATGCGCGTTGCCCCTTCGTAAGCAATGTATTTCCCGCCCTTCAGGCCGGCTTTGGGGTCGTGCCCGTTATGATCTTCGAGTGCCCCGTCATAGTAGCCGTCGAAAAATACCGGACCATTGTCGCTTGAGAATATGATGATAGTATTGTCCAACTCGCCGTTTTCTTTCAGTATGCGGATAGTCTCACCCACAATCCAATCGAGTTCGTGCATGGTATCACCCCTGAGACCATGGCCGCTTGTGCCCAGAAAATGCGGATGGGGCAGACGCGGAACATGGGGTTGGTGCATGGACAAATACAGGAAAAAAGGTTTATCACTTTCTTGATTAATAAAAGCTTCGGCTTTTTCGGCAAATACATAGGTCATTGTTTCATCGTCCCACCAAGCTGCTTTACCACCAGCCATGTGGCCAATACGGCTAATACCATTAACAATCGTACCAGAGTGTTGTACATCGGCACCATAACGAAGCTTATGAGGATGGCTTAAGCCTGTAGGAAGATTCCCTACCAGTGCATCACTTTCACCTTCGCCATATTCACCGAACCGATCTTCCTGATACTGGTGGTGTGCCTCTTGAGGGTATTTCACATACAACGGGTCGTCTGGATCCAGGTTATACACCCTGTGCCCATCGACATAAACCGTTGGGACGCGGTCATTGGTAACCGGAAGCTGAAACGATTCGTCAAAACCTACCTCAAGCGGACCGGGCTTTACATCGGCATTCCAGTCGACACCGGCAAACCTGTCCCCCAGGCCCAGGTGCCACTTACCCACAATAGCGGTACGATAACCTTGTTGGCGAAGCATTTCGGGCAAGGTAAAGCTGCCGGGCTCAATACACATGGGCTCTTCGGCGGAAAGGATGCCCGAACCGGGCAGCCGAAAAGCATACTTGCCGGTGAGCAAGGAAAAGCGGCTTGGGGTACACATCGCCGAGGTTGCATAAGCATTGGTGAATTTGACTCCATTTTCTGCAATGGAATCAATGTGTGGTGTTTGTATCAGCTCTGCTCCGTAACAACTCAAATCACCTATACCCACATCGTCGGCATAAATAAGCAAGATGTTTGGTTTTTGCACTTCAGCTGTTTGCACTTCACCTGGTTTATTCGCGGTGGCACATCCATAAAGCAGGGTTAAACCGAAAAGTATGAGAATTAGTGCCTTTTTCATAATAGATCATCCTCTGATAAGATCCGTTCGCGGGTATTTTGGGGGTATTGAGCCACACACTCAATGTCAAAATTCCCATTTTTAACCCAATAGATTTTAGCCTATTTAAGGCTGGCCATGCCAAGCATGTACGACTGCATTTTACGCCCGACTCAACCGATCATTTCCAGTCCTAACCGCTCGACGCGTGCCCGGATTGCGGCGTCGTCCTTACATTCATACCAGACGCCAGCGGCGCGCTTCAACCGGTTGAGATTATCAAAAAGCCCGTCACTGAATACCGCAACACCACATAGCCGCGCAGGAACGGGCAAACTCAATCACGATCAGTATCGATTGATCACGTAGTCACTGAGCCACTTGCATAACCCTCTGAGACGCAACAAGACAACCCTGCCGCTGACCTTTCAGAAAGCTACGGTATTAATCACAAAGTAGCAAAAAAACGCCGCCAGTCAAGCCTGAAATTCTTTTTTTCAAAAAAACCATAGCCTGCTGCCGATGGGTGGACAACGGCTGCCCGCCTGCCAGTCGTTTGGCTTTGTGCAAAGCGCTTATCGTTAAGGCCATTTGGAATTTACCCATTACCAGCCGACCCGTTTGACTCCCAATATATGGAAAATGACATTATCGGATCCGGTACTCACGATTTCGTATTGGTTTCCATCGGTAGTGATCAGCACCTCCAGTTCGATCCATTCACCCGTATTTCTATATGTGAACGGACAGTTTTACATCACCGTCTTGCTTCAATTCCCTTTGGAGTTGGATTATGTACAGGGCACGGCGGCATTAATAACAGATAAAACGCCGCGTTTGGCGGGGTATTGCATTCTTTTTTTATCCGTCCACAGAAACCATGTTGTTGGATAATAAGCCTGCTGCATACATAATGTGCGTGTGTAAAAATTTTTTCCGGCAGTTGTAAGTGCATTTCACTTAAGGAGATGCGGCTTCTTAAGCGCACATGACTATAGGCTTTACCCACGCGGCGTAAGCCCTTGGGTATAAGCAAACACTCGAAACCACCCCACACCCGCACAGCGGTCGGTATAAAAGCTGCCACATGGCTTCATCAGGCAGCCAATCGGGTTTATGGGTTTATGGGTTTATGGGTTTATCATTGCTGTTAGGCAACCGACATAAGATTAGCAGTGAAAATAATGGACTTTTTCAAAAATGGCTAAAACAGCCCAAAAAACAGGCGAGACCAGAAATTTCTGCAGTTTGATTATTCGCAAAAACGTTAGCTACGCCCCTGCAACACCAGGGTTGGAACTCTACTCCATAAGGCACGGGTCGTTTTTCCGCATAGCTCGTTTGTGCCTGACCATTCTCTTGAACCGCCTTGTTTGCCGCTTTTCGTAAATTTGGCTGGACGGCCTGATCTAAGCATGAAACAACTCTGGAACAGGCTGTGCAGTTCACCCGTCGCTTTTTATACAGGTTCCTTTTCTTTTATCGGTACTATAGCGATTTGGCTTGAATACAATCAATAGCCGCGCACACGTTCAGGTGCATATGGAATTAACCACTCATGGTCCCAACCATTTTGTGGCAACGTGTTGACATCCCATCGTCTGTTCCATCTCTTTTCAAACATATCACCCAGAGGAACATGGTCGACGGACATATCCAAGAACACCATGTTCACGCCGTTTCTGTGCCTCGGGATGAAAAAGTGATGCATCTCATTGTTTACGTGCCATTCGTCGTCATACTCCAAAGAGTCGGGATGAACTGACGGAATACTGTAAGCGTCCGCGTTTCCGGTGTGAGGACCGCCGCCGCGCCACATGGCATCCATCATCATTGGAACGTTATTCAGGGAGACACGATCCGGCGTGATTGTCTCCCAATAGTCTTGAGCAGGCCGCCCCTGAGGATTACCCGCTCCCGTTCCTTGAAGAGAAGAAGCAAAATTGTTCATTCCATAGCTGCATACTTCCGCATCCCAATCTTCCATTCCATGGTCCCCAGGATCCCCCATTAAATACGCAGAAAATACGCCTCCATGTTCATAAATCGTTTCTGTGCCTGCGCGCGGGCACAACAAAATATCGTCACCCGGCTGCAGATACCCACGGACGCCGAGAATCCAAGCGCCGCGCTGATATCCGATACGCTCATCATACCCCGGGGGTAATTTCTGGTCATGATCATTTGCGTAAGTTGACCACATTAAACCCCATTGACGCAGATTGGAGCGGCAAATGACTGCCTGTGCCAATTCCCGGGCTCTTCTTAATCCCGGCAGCATAATCGTCAATAACAGGGCGATAATGGCAATCACGACGAGCAGTTCGACGAGCGTAAAACCTCTTTTTTTAGAATCACACATTTTCCTGTCCTTTTTTCAATTAAGGTAAAGAGTTTATCATCATTTTTTACAACCCAAGACGCC
>PXAQ01000274.1 GCA_003567095.1 Phycisphaerae bacterium | reverse complement strand
GGGTCAAGATTCAGGCCATCGAGTCCATTGCCCGCCTGGGCGATACGCGGATGTACCGCAGCAAGCTCTGGGCGCTGCTGATCAGCAAATACGCCGATGACCGCGTGATGGGCATTCGCGGGATGGGCGCCCTGGGCACCGAGGAAGCGCAGAAGGCCATCGCGACCATGCTCAGCGACGATGTTCAGGAAGTGCGGCTGTGCGCGGCCGAGCAGTTGGGCCGGCTCGGCGATCTTTCTGGCAGCGACGAAGTGGCTCGATTCTTCGCGCAAAATCCCAATCTGAACCAGGACGATGTCGCCACGGTGATGGCGGTGATGGCTATCGGCCGGATCGCCGCGCCGGAGCTGACCGGCTATCTGCCCCAGGCCCTGGACAGCCGCTCGGAGATTGTCCGACTGATCGCCGCCCAGTCCGTCCTGCTGATGTCAAAATGACCGATTTCGGTTTTTAAAGACCCAATATTTTACAAATAGAGCGTTCGACAGTGCTGCACATACAAACACCGGTGCGACAAATTTATAGCCACAGGCCGGATAAAAGACTTGACCCGTTCAAGTTATCCGCGTAAAATCACCGATGTTTTCTATATATCGCATTAATTGTGGTCCTAAACGGCTCGTCGCAAGGACGGCCCATAATGAGATGAAAGGGTTATTATTTTGAGTACGCTGACAAAAGTTTTAGTTGTTTTATTGTCCTTATTCTCTATTTTTCTGTGCGGCATGATGGTGACGTTCGTCGGCAGCACAAAAAACTTCAAAGACGCCTATGAAGAACAAGCCCAACTGGCTCAGTACGCCCAGGCTGAACTGGCCGAGAGAGACAGGCAATTCAACACCCAGCTCCAGAAATTCAGAGAGTTGGAGGCGCGTCTAAACGAGGACATCGTCGATCTGGAAAGCGACAAAAACACACTGGTGGCCGATCTTCGCCGCTCCGAACGGCTCAAGGCCCAGTATCAGAGCCAGGCCGACAGTTGGCGCGGGGTCATGACCGGCTTTGAGCAGAGCGTCCGGCAGCTTCAGGCCTCACTTGTGCAAACCCAGGACCAATTGGATACCACCCGCGAGCAAAGCATCCGCGACCAGAAAGAGCTCAACCAGATCACCGCCGACCTCTACGCCAAAATCGTCCAGCTTCAATCGATGGAAGCCGAACGCCGGCGTCTGCTGGAAGAGAAGACTGAACTGGAACAGCAGATCCTGGCGCTGAGCGGCGACGTCGTCCGGGTACGCCCCGTGACGCCCTCGCCGGATGTTGCGCGACCGGCCGAGACCGCACCGGCCGAGCTCGACATCACCGGCGTGGTGCGCGATGTGGCCGACAACCTCGTGCATCTGTCGGTCGGCTCGGCTGACGGGGTTCGACAGGATATGGTTTTCCACATCACCCGCGGGGACAAGTTTGTGTGTGATGTTGTCATTACCAACGTGGATGTCGATCAGAGTGCCGGTGTGATGCAGCTTGTCCAGCAGAACCCACAGGCAGGCGACACAGCAGGGACCCAACTTTAAGCAACGAAGAGTATACGATATGGCCAGAAGAAATTCCGCTCCGAGCAGTGATGTATATACCGCGATTATGGCCTTGGCGGCACTGACCGTGCTGTCCACGGCGGTTTATGTCGCCCTGACGTGCTGGATGCATTACGAGACGCTGTTTGCGATTGCCCAGGTGGGGCGCTGAGAATCGACCAAACCGATCGGGCATGCCAGATTCCCGGGCCAGGTACATCCTGCCGAGCACAGCACAGCGTTGACGACGGCAATCCGTTTTGAAGGGAGTCACAGTGATAGACACAATTCTGGGCTGGTTCAGCAAGGACATGGGGATCGACCTTGGGACGTGCAACACCTTGGTGTGCGCTCGCAACGAGGGGATCGTGCTGAACGAACCGTCGGTGGTGGCGGTTCGCAAAGGCACCAACATGGTGCTGAACAACGGCGAGGCGGTCGGACTGGTCGCCAAGGACATGCTCGGCAAGACCCCCGGCTCCATCACCGCCGTTCGTCCCCTCAAAGACGGCGTCATCAGCGATTTTGAGATCACCGAAAAAATGCTCAGTTATTTCATCCGCAAGGTGCACGGACGGCGGGGCTTTTTCAATCCGCGCATCGTGATTGCGGTTCCCAGCGGCATTACAGCGGTCGAACGCCGCGCGGTCATCGACAGCGCCGAGCGTGCCGGCGCGCGCAAGGTCTTTCTGGTCGATGAACCGATGGCCGCCGGCATCGGCGCCGGGCTGCCGATCACCGAGCCGACCGGTTCGATGATTGTCGACATCGGCGGCGGCACCTCCGAGGTGGCGATTATCAGCCTGGCCGACATCAGCACGTGTGATTCCATTCGCGTCGGCGGCGACAACTTTGACGAGGCGCTGATCGCTCACCTCAAGAAAACCTACAACCTGCTGATTGGCGAGTCCCGCGCCGAACAGGTCAAAATACAAATCGGCTCAGCTGCCCCGATGGAGCAGGAAATGACGATGGAAATCGCCGGGCGCGATACGATTTCCGGCCTGCCCCGCAAAATCGTCATCACCAGCGAGGAAATCCGCGAGGCCTTTCGCGAGCCGATCGCCGGCATTATCGAAGCGGTGATGCGGACCCTGGAACGCGCCGAGCCGGAGCTGGCCGCTGATTTGATCGAAAACGGCGTCACGCTCTGCGGCGGCGGGGCCCTGTTGCGGGGGATGGACAAGGTCCTGGCCAACGCCACGGGGCTGCGTGTGGTCCATGCCGAAGATCCGCTGACCTGCGTGGCGCGGGGCACCAGTGTTTATCTGGAGAACCTGGAACTGTGGAAAGATACGCTGGACTCCACCGGCACCGCCTGGTAAGTCAACCCGCAGCCGGCGATCGGCACAGTGCGCAGGGTCCACCGGTATCGCCGCCAATGGTAAACAGAAACGTTAAGTCGCAGAGCCTTTGCTTATGACACGCCGACATTTCCAGTTGTCCAGCACCGCGTTGTTCATGATGCTGCTGTGCGCCGGCATCGTTTTACTACTGCTGCCGGCGTCGATGACACAGAGCGTTAATTTCCTGTTTGCCGAAACCTTTGAACCGGTGATGCGCCTCGGACGCCCTGCGGCCGGCGACAAGACCGCCGCGGGCGATTCGGATGACTGTGTCCCGCGCCGGAAATACGACGCCCTGTGGAAGACGCATACAAATCTGCACGCTCAGTTGCTCGAGCTGCAGGACGCCTACGAAACCGTGGCGCAGATTCGAAGCGGTCTGCCGCGTTTTTTCAGCGGCATGGTCGTCGCCGATGTCATCGCCGGCTCGGGCAGCGCGCTGAATCACGAGCTGCTGATCAATAAAGGCACCGCCGACGGGCTGCGCCCGGGCAGCTACGTGATGAGCCCCGAGGGCAACAGCATCGTCGGCGTGGTCCGCCAGTGCTCGGACATGATGGCACGTGTCCGGCTGCTGACCGATGCCAACCAGAGCATCGAAGTGCGCATCCGACGGGACGGCGGGCCGCTGGATGTCGCGGCCCTGATGTTCGGCGACGGAAGGAATGCCTGCACCATCGCCATGGTCGAGCGGCAAAAAGACATCCGGCCCGGCGATGCGGTCTTTGCCGCCCGTCGCCCGGGGCTGCTGGAGGTGCCGCTGGTCATCGGCCGGGTGGCGGACGTGCGGCCCGATGAAGAATCGCCGCTGCTCTGGAGTATCCGCGTCGAGCCGATTGACGATGTGCGAACCTTGAAAACCGTCGCCGTGATCGTCGCCGATCCGCCCGAGGCGCCCAGGAGATAAACGAATCAGGTAACCATGCGATGGCTTCCGTTTGCAATTTTGATACTTGTCGGCACCCTGCTTGAAGCGGGCAACCTGCTCAATGTTATCGCCCTGGGACAGTGGCACATTAGACCGGCGGTGCTGATCGTGCTGCTGGTATTTTACGCCGCCCAGATGCGCACGCACGAGGCGCTGGCCGCCTCCTTTATCATCGGCCTGATGATGGATATCAGCGGCAGCCTGATGGGGCCGCACACCGTCAGCTATCTGCTCATCGGCGGCTTGGTCCATCAGGTCAGCGACCATCTCAGGCTCCGCCGGATCAATCATCAGGCGATAATGATTTTCGCCGCTTACCTGGCCGCGGCGCTGATCGCCTACTGGCTGGGGGCCTTAAAGACCAGCCAGCGGCCGGAATACGCCGTGCGTATAGTTGTTCTGACCGGGTTTTACTCGGCCTGTGTGGGTCCTTTTTTCTGGCCGCTGCTGCTGCGCGTGAACCGAAGCCTGATCGCCCGTACCGCGCAAACGCCGCGCCAGCGGGGGTATTTCTGATGATGTCAAATGAACCTGTAGAAAGCCCAATCGTTAGTATTTAATGTATCAGCGACGTCTGAAAATATTTGTCGGCCTGTGTGTCTGCGTGCTGCTGGTTGCGCTGATTCGGCTGGCCATCCTGCAAGTCCACGGCGCCGAGGAGGCCCGACGCCGAACCGATATGCTGCGCGTCCTGCCAGCGGAGTCACTGGCGACCGTCCGCGGCAAAATACTCGATCGCAACGGCCGGACAATCGCGCTGGATCGACCGTCGTTTTCCCTGCACATCAGCTACGCGCTGACGCGGTACGCCGATCCCCGCTGGCAGGAAGGGCAGATCCTGCGGCAGGTCAACGCGGCTAACCCGCGCCGGGATGTCGAGCAGCGACTGCACCGCCAGTGGGCCGAGCACTTTCAATCGCTGGACGAGGCGGTCGAGCTGGCTGCCCTGCTGGGAGAGGTGTCGCATGAGGAAATTAACCGGCGCATCGACGGCATCAACAATCGCATCTGGGAACTGGCGCGCTACATCTGGTGGCGCAGGCGGCATCCGGACGCGTCGATGAGCGACTATCGCCGGCAGCGCGACGCCATTTTGCCGTCGGACATTGTGCGGGTGGATCTGCGCGAGATGCGCGATTATTACCCGCTGATCAACCTGCCCACCGACGAGGCGCTGCTCAACGCCCAGATTGAATTGCAGCATACCGGCGGGCTGGCGATTCGCCCGGAGGCCAGGCGCGATTATCCCTACAAAACCGCTGCCAGCCAGCTTCTCGGCTGGGTCGCCCCGGGCCGGCAAGAGGAAATGCAGCTTTTTGAAGACGACGAGTATCGGCGTTATCTCGAGGGGGAGGTTCTGGGCAAAGACGGCATCGAGAAGGCCTTTGAGCCGGTTCTGCGCGGTCGCCGCGGGCGGGTGGTCTATGACCGGGACGGCAACGAGCTGTCGCGCACAGACCCGCAATACGGCGGCGATGTGCACCTGACGCTGGACATCGAACTGCAGGCCCACATCGAAGCGTTCCTGCTGGATCCCGACGCCAATCCAAAGGCCGCCCACCCGTCGGCGGCGGTCGTGCTGGACGGCGCGACCAATGACATCCTGGCGCTGGTCTCCACGCCCGTGTTTGACCTGAACACCGTGCGGCGACAGTACAACCGCCTGATCAACGACCCCAATACGCCCATGACGCACCGCGCGCTGGAAACGACCTATCCGCCCGGTTCTACCATCAAGCCGCAGATTCTGCTGATCGGCCTGGAGGCCGGCAAGACCTATCCCGGCGAGATCATCAGCTGCCCCTATCGGGACCCGCCGGCCGGCTGGCCGCGATGTCTGCTGCAGAGGCACGGAAGCTGCCACGACTGGCGATGGGAACACGAGGGCGGCAACAATACCCGCAATGCGATGCGCGGAAGCTGCAACATCTACTTTTCGCAACTGGCCCATCGTCTCAGCAGCGACGAGCTTCAATCCGGCCTGTTTGAGATGGGCTTTGGCCAGACCATATTCCATCTGCATCTGCCGGAGGTGTTTGCAGAGGCCAATCCGCGATTTGCCGATTTTTCGCCGCAGCTTCGCCAGGCCCACGGCAGCCTGGTTGCCGGCATTCAGCACGCCCCGGCCCAGTCGGCCGATGATCTGCCGCCGCTGGTCGACTGGGAACGCAAGTTCTGGGGCCTGGGACAGGGCAACCTCCGCGCCAGCGTACTTCAGGTGGCCAATTCGCTGGCCGCTATCGCCCGCGACGGCATTTATAAATCCCCGCGGCTGGTCATCGACGATGCCGATCCGTTCAACGAACGTCATCAGCGACGCATCACCGCCTCATCCGTATCCCTTAAGACGGTTCGGGACGGGATGCAAGCGGTGGTCAACTCCGAAGGCGGTAGCGGCTACCGCGCCTTTCGCGACAGCGAATTGATCCAGCGCGGGCTGAGAATCTACGGCAAGACCGGCTCGACCGAACGGCCCGCGCACGCCTGGTTCACGTGCTTTGCCGAGGACCGGGCCGGACGCATCATTATCGTGGCCGTGCTGGTCGAAGGCGGCTCACGCGGCTCGGAGGACGCCGCCCCGCTGGGACGCGGCATCCTCGAACTGTGCGCCGAGGCCGGCTATATCGGCATCCGCCCGGCCCGGGGCAATGCACCCTGAGCGGACTGAATAATGATCATAACTGCTGAGAAGATAAACAATGACAAGACAAATGCGTGATACACACACAAAGACTATGGCATTGTACATCATTTTGACGCTGTGCGCTGGCGGTTGCGTGGCTGAACGAACTTCTGAGATGGTTGCCGTTGCTGCCGGGGTATTTCAAATGGGAGATGCCTTCTCGGAAGGTCGCAGCGATGAGCGTCCTGTCCGCACTGTCACCGTCAGCGCGTTTCTGATAGGCCGCAACCTTGTCACTAATCAGCAGTACGCAGACTTTCTCAATGAAGCTCTGGCTGACGGGGCTGTCTATGTGAGCGACGGGG
>PXAQ01000197.1 GCA_003567095.1 Phycisphaerae bacterium | reverse complement strand
TACTCAAACTGACCGATAAACTACAACAATTTACCTTAACCGATGATGATTAAACATCTTGCAAGACATTCAAATCGTTCGTAAAAATGCTATCCGCCAAAGGCGGATTCCACAATTTTGACTTTTGCACTTTAATTTTTGACTTCTCAAACTGACCATCGGTCAGTTTGAGTAATTATACGACGCTTCGCACTGCATATCGAAAAAATTACCGTCTGCCGTAAAATAAAATGCACCCGCTTGCGGATGTCAGCCGTTGGGCTGATAACGTGCCCGGCAACCGTCCGCCTCGGTCACCTCGATGTAGTCCAGTCGTCCCGGCGGCGTGATGCGCGCAGCCAGCGCGTCATACAACAGGCTGGCCACCGCCTCGGCCGAGGCATTGCCGCCGCCAAAACAGCACACTTGTTCCAGCGGCTTGCCCGGCAGCGGCTTAACAATCGCGTCTAGAAGCTGTTTTAGCTCCACAAAATCCATCACCAAGCCCTGCTCATCCAACCGTGGCGCGCAGACCGCCGCGGTCACCTGCCAGCGATGGGCGTGCACCTCCTCCCGCGTGCCGTCGGCAAGCCGCAACCCATGGGAGGCCTCAAACTCCGTGTCAACAAATATCCAGTACATGGTAATTCTGTCCTACTCCGGCACATCGTCAT
The DNA here is from genome assembly GCA_003567095.1 of Phycisphaerae bacterium. Next base: position 6,174 of record PXAQ01000197.1, on the reverse strand, counting down.
TATTATTGCGCGGCTTGTGCTCGCGCAGTTTGTCCTGCAGCAGCGAAAAGACCGACGGCGGGATCAGTTTGCTCACATCGCCGCCGAGCAGGGCCAACTGCCGCACCATTTTGGAGTTGACATACCCGTATTCTTCACTGGTCATCACGAAAACCGTCTCGATGCCCGCCACCGTCCGGTTGGTCATCGCCAACTGAAACTCGTATTCGACATCCGTCAGGTTCCGCAGACCGCGAAGCATCACGTTAGCCTGCTTTTGCGCGGCAAATTTCACCGTCAGACAGTCGTAGCTTTCCACCGAAACCCGCGGCATGTCGCCCACCAGCTCGCGGATCATCGCAACCCGCTCAGCCTTTGTAAAAAGCTCGTCTTTGTCCGGATTTTGCCCGACCGCCACAATCAAATGGCTGAACAGCTTCATGCCCCGCGCAATGACGTCCAGATGCCCGTTGGTCAGCGGATCAAACGACCCCGGAAATATCGCCGTAAGAGGATTATATTCCATAGCAACCCTATCCTAAACAAAAAACCCCGCTTGTCAAAGCCCAAATCAGATCGAAATATACTGATCGCGATTGAGTTTTCCCGTTCCTGTGCGGCTATGTAGTTTTGCAGTATTCAGTCACGGGCTTTGGCGCGGGAATTTTCTACCCTGAAGGGTACAATCAACTCGTGCTCTGTAACGGATGTTCCGGTCATGATTCAGGAAAAACACTGACGATGCTGACCTTGCAGACAATCGCTGAGGCGCATGAGATTTGTTTCACGGCCTTACAGCCCAGACTGCACCCTAACGCCTGCTGCCCAGGCCAATCGGAACACATCGGGTTACTTAGGACCGGATTTGTCCAGTGATTCAAGGACAAGCTCTTCCAGATCGCGGGCGGCGTTCTCGACGTCAAGCTGGTTCATAAAGTACTCGGCCGCGCCGAAACGCTGATCGGCCAGTTGCCGCACCGAATCAAAGCGGAAACTTTCCTTGAGCCGGGCCTGCCAGTAGCGGTAATCGACCTTTCGCCGCCAGCTTTCAAGCACATCCGAGACGCCTTTGCCGTGGATCACGTACCGGCGAAACTCGTGAAACAGCCCGACCGCGCCCATATCGTCCAGGTTGCGGGCGTCCGAGAGGATCATCGCCTCGGTCATCTCGGTAAAGCGGTTGCTGGACTGGACGATGATGCTGTTGATTTTGTCAATCCGCGGGCCGGCCAGCGCGCCGGAGAGCTTGTCGTTGACCACCTGCGTGGAAAAATCCCGCAAATCCGTCTGGCTGATATCGGCCAGCACCAGGCGGGCGGGCAAATTCTCGGCGTCGGCGTAGTGGGCAAAGCCCGTGTCGGCAAAATACGTCGCGCCGATCAGGCAAAAGCGATCCACCTCCGCGCTGTCGCTGTCGTGTTTCTCGGCCAGCTCCGGTATCCGGCAGATGTGCTCGACATTGCGCAAAATTCGCAGCGTGCGGTCCCATAACCAGTTGTCACTCATCCCTGCCAGCGTCGACACCTTCAGGGCTTGCTGGGCGATCTGGCTTATCACATCAATCTCTGACATACTATCTCCTGAGTCTATCGTTTTCGTCGCCTCTCTTATCACAGAAAACTCTGCTCCCGTCAAGGCTATTAATCGTCTTACGCAACAATTGGGACCGCTTGCCTATATCTGTTCTTATCGATACAAACCCACCTTCAAGAACACGAAATTTTTCAAAAATTTTTGCATTTCGCTTGTCTCTCAAAAGCCGCGGCCGCCAAACGCCGAGAAATAATGTAGGATTTATACAGACAGTGAGAAAAAATGAAAAAATGGTAAATAAAACAGATGCAGATGACCGAAGACAATGATATACTCGACGTAATGGAATGCATCTATAACAAAGCGCAAAGGCACAGCAGGTTGGCCCAGACATCAGGGAAGATTATGGCAGGCAACAATCGCACCGCAGCGGTGCTGTTCGCCCTCTTGGCGGCGATGACCACCGGCGCTGTGGTGCTGATGGCCTTGGATAATCACGCTCCCGGGGCCGGGGCCTACAGCTTGTCCAGTTATCTGCGGCTTGACCCTGTCGAACATGTCGTCAAGAACACGCTGGAGGCGGCGCCCGGCAAATGGGGCGGCATCGAGATTTTCTACAGCCGAACCGAGGGCGGCAATGCCGAGGAGTTGCCTTTGCTGGTCAGCCTGGCCGGCGGCACCGCGATTGAGTTTCATTTTCTGGTCTGCAACGGCAACGGCGCCGAGGACGGACGCATCCAAGCCTCCACCCAGTGGAGACAGCAGGCCCCCGGCGGCCGCGCTGGCGTGATTGGCGTCTGTGTCATCGGCGATGAGCAAACCCCTGTGACCAACAGCCAGGTCCAGCGGACCAACGATCTGGTCGAGAGCCTGAGCCGGACCTTCAACATCAGCCCCCGCCACATCCGCTACCCCGCCAACTGGTAACGGTTCAAACTACCCAAAACGACAAAAAACAGACTCCGAAAAGTCTGGTTTTTTTGTTTTATCTCTATCTCGATATATGCTATCCGGCTTAATCAGAAAAAAAGGAAGTCGGGGAGGTATTCGCTGTCGGTCGGGATGGACGGATTCGGCTGACGGCGGGGGGTGCGTTCTTTACGCAGTTCGATGTAAGAGCCGCTGACGATCCGGTCTTCCCTACCTGTACCGGCCGTTATCTGGATGGCAGCTTTCTCCAAAAGTTCACTTTCTTTGACGTTGGCCGCATAACAGCTTGCCTGACAAAGCCCGCAGCCGACACATTTTTCATCAAGGACAACCGGCGCCAGGAAGCCCGAATCCGCGATCGGCCTGTTCCGGTTATCATACTGGATACCGACTAGGCGGTATTCGATCGCATGGTACCCGGCCGTGGCGCAGGCTTCATAACACAGGCCGCATATGTCTTTTTCAGCATGCGGCAGACACGTTGTTTCATTGACTTGTGCCAGTCCGATGCGGGCTGCACGTTTTTCTTCGAGTGGCAGGTTTCGGATGGCTCCTGTCGGACAAACCTGGCCGCAATTTGTACAGGAGGGCTTACATCCGGCGATGTCCGCTTTGATCACGGGAGTCCAGAGGCCATCGAGGCCCAGCTCAAGCCCGGACGGCTGTAGCACACGACTGGGGCAGATTTTCAGACATTTCCCGCATCGGACGCACTGTGCGCGGAACCGAGCCTCCGGCAAGCTTCCCGGCGGACGAATTGGAAAGGTATCTGTATAGCGGCCGCGATCCAATCTGAACCCTGCAGCCGTAGCCGCACCGGTTCCGGCGGTTCCGATCAGGCTCAGCATAAAGAGACGTCGCGAATTCAGTGACGCCGTCATCGGCGGATCGCCAGAAGCCTTCTGCTCACGACTCCATCGCCATTCAAATCGGAGGGCCTTTTTGGGGCATACCGCTTCGCAGTTTCGACAGACGGTGCAGTTCATGTCACGGGTGGAATAATCCGGAGCAATCGCATTGAACGAGCATTGCCGGAGGCATCGACCGCAATCGATGCAGGAGGGTTCGACGCGGCGGCGAAAGAGGCTCAATCGTCCGGCCAAGCCCAGCAGCGCTCCGCTTGGACACAGGTACGCACACCAGAAACGCGGACGCAGCAGGCCAAGTGCGAGAATCCCGACAAAAATTACGATTGACGCTATCTGCCCGCCCGTCAGGGCGACCACAGACGGCTGGTCGCTGAACAGGCCGTTCTGCAGCGGCGCCGCCAGAGACACTATACCCCTCGTCAGGACAGGAATCGCGGCAGCAAAACCGGATATAAGAACGCCAAACACCGCCGCAGTCAAGATTCCGCCGAGCAGCCGGAATCGCAGATGGAGCCACCGGACCTCGGATTTCAGACGGAACCGTTTAACATGACGGGTGACGCTCCAGTCAACAATATCGATTAGCGTTCCCAACGGACACACATACCCGCAGAACCACCTTGGAAAAACCGCCCCGATCAGCAGAACGGCTCCGGCCGTCACAAGCGACCAACTCATCGCCCGCGCGGCCAGGGTTGTGGAAATGCCGACCAGTGGATCAAGCCTCAGGAACAGTCCGAGCGGGCCGGACAAGAGGTCGTTTTCACGGGTCGCGTCGGCCCTGACGGGCCAACTGCCGGCGAAGAGTAAATACAAAAAGACAATCAGGCAGAAGGCCTGCGCCAAACGCCGAAGCGGGAGTTTCATAAGAACCTCATTTCATGCCGTCGGACAGGGCTTTGGCTGTGGCGTGCATGATGGCGTCCGAGGTTACCGTTGCGCCGGTGATCGCATGCACCCCCTCGAAACCCTGACGAGTGACAATCTCCCGCGTTGTCGGCAGGGCCATAATCAGGTAGCGACGGTTTTCCGAATTCCGAATAATGTCAACCGATTCAAGGCGGCCCATTTTGATGTCAGCCTTGACCGTCAGGGGACCGCGGAAAGCACGTACAGCGGCGGTGTATGAGCCATCGGGAATGCGTTTGAGATCGAGGGTTTTAATGTACTTGGTCTTCTCCAGGTTCCTGTTGGACCTTCTGCCAATACCCCACGTCTCCGAATCGGGCAGGGCCAGGACTTTTTCATACAGCGCAATCGCCTCATCATACCGGCCCGCCGCGCGGAGAATCCCTGCCGACAGAAAATACCTTTGGCCTTGTGCTAACCCCCCTCGGGACCCTTGGTCTCCGCCCTGGCTGCCAATGCCGGACTCGATGAGGGCCAGGGCCTTATCCACCTGGCCCATTCTGGCCCACAGTTTGATCAGGTCCCGGTTGTTGCGGGTGGCATTGCCCTCAAGCGACGCGAGCAGGGATTCGGCGGCGGCTTTGCTTCCCAATTCATGGTAACAACGAGCCATTTTCACCGGATCTACAGAACCGCCCATCTGCGCGCATATCTGCCACCAGAACGCGGCCCGGGCATAGTCGCCCAACAGGTGATAAAACATATCCCCCAACGTGTTAAGCGACCGTTGGAGTTTATCCGAGTCGTCCTTGTGGAGGATCATGAGATGATGCACCAGCCGGATACCCTCCTTATGGCGGGGGGGGTTCGGGTAAATCACCTGCCTCAGATAATCGTCAACATTCGTCGTGGAAGCTGTCTCCGATTCGCCCTCTTCGGGTCTTTGGCGTTCCTGCGGGAACGGCCAGCTCAGATCCAGCGTCTCAGGATAATTCAGTTCTACCGAATCCCACCACTCCGGCGAGGCACTGCCGGCGATCCTGATTGCTTCGTCCGCTTCGGCCTGGGTTTTATCCGCGCCGGTCTGGCCATTGACCTGCAATCCACAAAATACGAACCCAGATGCCACTAAAACAGCAACATATTTGATGATCAAGTTGGTGTTCACGTTACATTCTCTCCATTATTGTTATTTTTATGAGCCACTTGGAAAACACTCTGAAACGCGACAGGACAGCCCGGTCGCTAACCTTTTGGAAAGCCCCAATATTCCGACATTAACATAGCGAAAACCCGTCGCCTGCCAAGCCTGAAATTCCATTTTTTTTTGAAAAAACCATAACCTATTTATTTATAAGTTGTTATGTTTTTTTAGTGTGGTTTCATGCCGGTAATAATATAAAGTTACCCCTATTCAGGAGTCAGGTGGCTCACAGAATAGTGAAAAGATTTCTAATACCGGTTTCCGACGGCTGCGACAAGCACGAAACAAAATCCCGCCGCAAGCGGCACAGCCGCTGAGGGTTTTATTGACTTCCGGCGTCTTTGGCGGTATCACTATAGTCAGGTTTGAAAACAACTGACGACATTCAAGATTGGCGGTGTATGATGAAGCGAAGACAAACATGGCTTGTTGTTCTCTCGGCAGTTGCGATGGTCGGATGCTCGGGGGTACCCTCGGGCGTAACGGTGGTCGAAGGGTTTGAACTGGAGCGGTATCTGGGAAAATGGTACGAGATTGCCCGGCTGGATCATTCCTTTGAGCGGGGACTTTCGCAGGTCACGGCCGAGTACTCCCTGCGGGATGACGGGTTGATCGATGTGCTCAACCGGGGCTATCATGATGCCAAAGAAACCTGGAAATCCGCCAGCGCTGTGGCGCGTCCGGCCGATGACCCGACCGTCGGCAGCCTGCGCGTCAGCTTCTTTCGTCCCTTCTGGGCCGACTATCACATCATCGCACTGGACAAAGACGCGTATCAGTACGCGATGGTCACCAGCAGTACCCGCGACT
>PXAQ01000109.1 GCA_003567095.1 Phycisphaerae bacterium | reverse complement strand
TTCGGCTGGAAAATGAAGCCAAAACCGCCGTACTGGTCGCTGTTGAGGACACACTTGCCGGCATTGTCGCGGTGGCCGATACCCTCAAGGACAACGCCGCCGAGGTCATCGGGGCAATCGAACGGCTGGGGCTCAAGACCGCCATGATCACCGGCGACAATGAGCGCACCGCCAAAGCGATTGCCGCAAAGGCCAATATCAACGACGTGATTGCCAACGTCCTGCCGGACGGCAAGGTCAGCCAGATCAAGCGGCTCCAGGCCGAGGCCGGAACTATCGCCATGGTCGGCGACGGCATCAACGATGCGCCTGCGCTCAAACAGGCCGATGTCGGCATCGCGTTGGGAACAGGCACCGACATCGCTATCGAAGCCGGTGACATCACCCTGATCCGAGGCGAGCTGGACGGGGTCATTGCGGCGATCAACTTATCAAATGAGACGTTCCGTAAAATTAAACAGAATTATTTCTGGGCGTGGTTTTACAATGCCGTCGCCATCCCGGCGGCGTTTTTCGGCCTGCTGCATCCGATCATCGGCGCAGCGGCCATGGCGGTCAGCTCGCTGAATGTGGTCCTGAATTCATTACGGCTGAAAAAGAAAACTATATGACCATGTCAATCTTTTTTAATGATGGAGAGAACAAATGACTGAAAATGACAAGCAAAAACAATGACGCCCGTGGCACGCCGTCAAAGCCAATGGCTGTGGATTTTCATCGCCGGAGTGGTCATCTTTGCGATCTTCGAGTTGGAAAAGGTCATCATCAGACGATGGAAATCCTGAAATAATGCTCGAAAAGGCAATCGATTTGTCAATACTTCCATGCGTTAAACCACCCCGTGGGGAGTAGACCATAGGAAGGAAAACGCGAAGAAATATTATTTGACAAAACCCGAGGGAGGATATAGCATTTCGGTGTTTATTCGGCTGGCGGAACCTTGCGATCGCCGAACGCTGTTTTTTGAAGGGATTTGATATGGGTAGTGTCCAACTTGAGGCTCTCCGCAAGGAGTTCAATTCTTTGGTGGCTGTGGATGATGTTTCATTTTCAGCTCAGGCCGGGCAGGTTATCGGATTGATCGGGCCAAACGGCGCCGGCAAGACAACGCTGTTGCGGATGCTGGCGACCCTGTTGCCGCCGACGGATGGAACGGCAACAATCTGCCAGGCGGATTTGCGGAAAAAACCTTTGTCGATTCGCCACAGTATCGGGTATCTGCCGGACTTTTTCAACTTATACCCCGACCTGACATTATGGGAATGTCTGGACTTTTTTGCGCGGGCATATCATGTGCCGGCCCAGGAGATTCCCGGACGGGTCGATGCGGCCCTGACGTATGTGACACTGGACAGTAAAAAGGATAATCTGATTCGTCATTTGTCTCGAGGGATGGTCCAGCGACTTGGACTGGCGACGCTGCTGGTGCGAGAGCCCACGGTGTTCCTGTTGGATGAGCCGGCATCAGGGCTGGACCCGATGGCGCGGATTCAGCTTCGGGATATTCTGCGTCGGCTGGGACGAGAAGGCAAGACGATCATTATTTCGTCGCATATTCTTACGGAGCTATCGGGGTTTTGCACACACTTGGCTATCATGAATTGCGGCCGGTTGCTGATGTACGGTAGTGTCGAGGAGATTGAGCGACGGATTGTCGGACAGCATGCTGTCACAGTCAAGGTACTTGGTGACACGGCCAAGGCCGAGCAGGTGTTGCGTGAGATTGAGGGACTTGAAATTAACACCGCAGACGACGGCGCCATTACAGTCAACGGCGTTGATGGGCCGGCGTCCGCAGCCCGAATCAACCGCAGTCTGGTAACAGCCGGTATCGAAGTGGCCGAACTGGCACGACAGAAAACCAGCCTGGAAGATTTGTTTATGACGCTGTCGGTCGAAAAAAATATGCATATTAGCTAACGGGAGGTCGAAATGCAGGCCAATCCAATCATTCGCCGTTATCGTTTCAGCCAGTTTCGTCTGCAGCAGGTTGGCGTGTTCGGAGCCGTGTATGCAGGCCTTGTGTTGCTGATTTTGTTTATCAACAGTTCGATCTATCTGTACGGCCATGCCTACCCGACGCAGGCACATTTATACAAGGGTTTATTTGTTCAGTTTGCGGTTCTTGAGGTGTTTTTGCTGTGGCTGCTGTGTCCGGGCAACTGCTCAACGGTCGTGTCACGGGAAATCGTGGACAAATCTTTCGACTTTTTCAGAATGCTGCCGCTGCGAGCATCTCAAAAAGCAGCAGGGATATTGATAGGACGCAATCTGTTTTACCTGTCCATCGGAGTCATCAATCTGGGATTGTGTCTGGGGTTCGGGTTTGCCGCGGGACTTTCGAAGGCTCTTATACTCCAACTGCTCGCGGCACTGCTTGCGCTGGCGGTAATGCTTAATGTGTTGGCGCTGATGTTTTCGGTGCTGTCGTTCAAAAAAACCAAAACCAACAGCTTTGTGGTATTACTGGTAATTGGCTTTTTTGCGTTCGGGCCGCTGATGGGGATAATTTATGAGGTGGTTTATGAATCAACACTCGAAGAAACAAATGCGTATTTTTATACATTCGCAATACCGGTGGTGTATTTGGTCGCGGTGTATGCTCTATTCTTCGCGGTCTGGGCATATGTCGGCGTGCTTCGGCGGTTTAAATGTGAATATGAGGCGTTGTTCAGCCGACTGGGGGCGGGGTTATTTATGCTGACGTTTATGGCGATGCTCGGTGGGTTGTTTTATGTCTATTTGCTGGAAAACGGCTCAGACGCGATACGCGGATTCTGGGTGCTGGGCCTTTTGCCGGTTGCCGTTGTTCCGCTGTTCGCAATTCGGGATTTTGGTCAGTATCTTGAAATCAGCCGCGCCGCCCATCGGCTCCGGGGGCTCGGCGGCCGTCTGATGATGAACTCCAACATCGTCGGAGGTGTGGTACTGTTTGCCATCTGGCTGGTCTTTGGGGGCGCAGCCTGCTTTGCGGCCGAAGCGGATAGGGAGAAATTTATGTGGCTGGCAATATTGACCTTCAGTTTTTTGCTGGTATTGCTGGCCCTGTTGGAAACGTACGCCCTCTGGCGGCCAATAAACGAAAAGATTGGTTATCTGCTGGGCTTCTTTGCGGTGCTGTATGGAATCCTGCCGCTTATTCTGGGATCGATTTTTGAGAATGAGGTGATCTATCTCTTCAGCCCTTTCGGGATATTGAGTGTTTTTGATGAGTTTTATGACACAACGACACTTTTAATGCCGATTGTTTTCAATCTGATCTGCCTGGTACTGCCGGGGTTGCTGATTGCCAAACGGTACAGGGATTTGATTGAAATTCGATCGGATATGGACAAGAATTTAAAGTCGGAATTGTTGATGAATCTGTAACCTTTCCAGCGGGGCTGGTACGGAGGCTAAGCGAGCAATACAGACGGGCAGAAATTCGCGGGTTAATCCACGCGGATGCCGCGGCTGTGCAGCCAGGATTTCAGGTCGTCCAGTTCGGTTTCGAAGACTTCGTTGTCGTAGCTTTCCTCAAGCTGCTCGACGCGCTCGGCCAGTTCCGGCTGCTCGCTGACCAGTTCGCTGACGCGCTTTTCGTACTCTTCGCCCAAGGCCCGCAAATCGTCACAGACCAGGTGCAGGCCCAGAATGCTGGAAACACACCGCACCATCGTTTCAATGCATTTGGGATTGTAGCCCTGCAGGTAAGCGGGCGTCTCGGCGACCAGGCTGATCAGCTCCACGTCTTTTTCAACGGCTCGGCGCGTCAAATGGGTCACAAAGCTGCCCGGCCCTTCGTACTGGCTGACCTGAAAGCCCATCTTTTCGGCCAGCTTGCGGGATGACGAAAGCGACAGGGTACACATGATGCGCGGATCGCGGCTGTGCGGCGCCAGGCCGGCAACACTGCCGACGCACAAAATGCGCTGCACACCAAAGCGGTCACACACCGCCCACATCGCATCGGCGAAAGCGTCCCACCGGAGATTGGGCTCCTTGCCGCTAAACAACATCAGATTGTAATCGGATTGCACAAAAAAACGATTTGACGGATAATCGTATGTCTGGATGACGCCGTTGTCATAGCGTACATGCGGGCGAAACAGCGAGACCAGCTCCATCGGGCCGGGCGTGTTCAGGACATAAAAATCGTCCGGTTCAATCGTTGCAAACGGCAGGGCCCCCAGCTTGATGCGCAGGTAATCAAGGGTGCCGGTGGACACATCGCCGCCGTCCATCCAGCCGTCAAACCCGACCACCAGCGACGGGCTCCGGACATGCGGTTCATTAAAGATATTCAATTGTTTGTCCGTCATGGTTTCATCCAATAGCTCGAAAGGTCAATGTGTTTTAACTCAACTCGCGTCCGGCGATTTCTGTGCTGCATTCAGGACATCGGCCGTTTTTAATGTGATTGGAGCGGAGGCGATAGCCGAGCCGTTCAATCAACAGCGCTCCGCAGTGCGAGCACCACGTGGATTCGGCGCGATTGCCGGGCAGGTTGCCCACATACACATACCGCAAACCGGCCTCTTTGCCGATCTCGCAGGCGCGGGCAAGCTCGGCCTCATGGGTCGATGTGCCCTGGGTCATCTGGTATTGCGGAAAAAATCGGCTGATATGCCAAGGGATATCGACCGAGAGTCGGCCGGCGATGAAGTCGGCGATATCTTTCAGTTCAGCCGCACTGTCGTTCTTACCGGGGACCAGAAGCGTGGTGATTTCCAGCCAGATATCCGTTTGGTGCGCCAGGTATTCGAGCGTGTCCAGAACAGGGGTTAGGTGCGCTTTACACAGCTCACGGTAAAAACTTTCCGTAAACGCTTTTAAGTCCACGTTTATCCCATCCAGCCAGGGACGGGCAAAGTCGATAGCCTCCGATGTCATATAACCGTTGCTGACAAAAACATTGGCCAAGCCTTTTTCTTTGGCCAGAGCTGCGGTTTCGGCGCACAGCTCCATAAAAATTGTTGGCTCTGTGTACGTATAGGCGATGTTTTTGCACCCGGCCTTCACGGCGGCATCAACGATCTTTTGGGGTGAAAAAGCCGCCCCTTCAATCAATTGCTCAATCGGCGCCTGGCTGATTTGCCAGTTCTGACAAAACACACACCGAAAATTACATCCGGGGGCGGCCACGGAAAAGCTTTGGCTACCCGGTTGAAAGTGAAAAAGCGGTTTTTTTTCTATCGGGTCGCTGTTGGCCGCGCAGACTTTGTCGTAATTGAGCGAATACAGAACGCCGTCGATGTTTTTGCGGACGCTGCATCGGCCGAATTTGTTCGGCCCGATCACACACCGCCAATGGCAGAGGTGGCAGTTGACTTTGCGCCCCTCAAGCTGCTGCCATAGCACCGCCTCTTTGTATTGCCGCTTCTGCATGAATTCCATTATATGCACTCTCTGATTTCAGGCAAGCGGCAATCTGTGCAAAAAATGAGCCGAAAGTCGGATGGCCGAACCGAGAAGCCAAAAACAGGATAAATATGGACTTTAGTTAAAAGAAGCCGATGGGGCCGAAAAAACGCAAAAAGTAAGCGAGGCGGGCATTTATATCTCGCATTTATGACGGCCTCAGAAGGGGCGGACCTCACATCAGATCAAGCCGCAACTGGGATAATACGGCTGGCTTAACGTTCATAAATTTAGAAAACGTTAGGCAGGCGGCCAACTGGGGTGGAAAAAAATCAGGGAAGCGTGTTTTTTTTACAGCATAAATTACTTGTTTAAAAAGACTTAACGGGCAGGCAAAATATTTTTTGAAATTTCGGATTGACTTGCCGCCTTTTTTCGAATACATTAGTCTGTATTGAAACGCTTGGTATGATCAAACTGTCAGTCAGGTTTTTTCCCTTGTACCGAGCATACTTAAAGTTCCTGAAATACTTATTTCAATCTCACAGGAGAGCTGTGATGAAGAGTAGTTTCAAAGTGAACGCAACTCAGCCCATAAAACGTCGTTGCCTGATTTTTTCCGTTTGTACATTTGCTGCGCCCTTTCTGTGCGCGTTCTGATCGAGTGTCTTTTGAAAATTTGATAGTGTGTTGACGATTTCGCCGAGTGGGTGTCGAAGGGCTGGTGCAACGTCAACGTCGAGGAAACCAGAAGTGAGCAGGAGAGGGTGGTTTAGAAGTCGGCAGGGCCCGACAGACGCTAAGGGTGATGTCTGTCGGGCAATTGCCGGTTCTTGGTGGCTTCGGATGATGGATGATGAAGAGTTGTCAGCGGCAAGCACAAGGACCACCTTTCTCAAAAGGTGTACGGTGTAGCGCAAAACATGACTATGGTTTGCAAGGCATCAATCAAAACAACGTCAGCTTGCGAAGACGAGCCTGAGCAGTAGCGTGATCAACGCCTCTCAGAGGGCTCGAGATTGTTGAACACAGAGGTGAGCAGGAATGGGTGATTTAAAGTCGGCAAGGCCCGACAGACGCTTAGGGTGAAGTCTGTCGGGCTGTTGTCGTTTGGGGATAAGGCCACGCAGGCCGGTTGCGGCATTTTCTTTCATATCGGCTGCCGCACGCAAACGCCCCGGTGATCGCCAGTTAAATTCCGACTGTCACATTATCCATTTTTGTCTTTAATTGTCTTGCAATCCTGTCCTGTCTTGTGTAAAGTAAGCTCGAACTTCTCGAAGTTGTTAGTGTCCAATATACCAGTATGATTTTTGTTAGTATAACTCTGTCTATCGGTTATATTCAGGGCGGTTAGCTCAGTTGGCTAGAGCGCCTGCCTTACAAGCAGGAAGTCACAGGTTCAAGTCCTGTACCGCCCATTCAAAAACCCTTTTTTCTAAGCCAGAAATGGGTTTTTTTGTTTTTAATCTACTCCAAAACTCTCTTTTCTGTTATA
>PXAQ01000065.1 GCA_003567095.1 Phycisphaerae bacterium | reverse complement strand
TTGACAACTTCCCGGCGCCGCTGGAAACCGCCGCCGGCGAAACGGCCGCCCAGCCCGCCGGCGCAGCGGCAAGCGGCTACTAATCGCAGGGAAAAAGCATCATTACAGACAACGCCAACATCGTACTGATCGGGATGCCAGGCGTCGGCAAGAGCACCGTCGGCGTCCTGCTGGCCAAGCGGCTGGGGCGCTATTTTCTGGATACCGACGTGCTGATCCAGGTCGCCTGCGAAAAATCCCTGCGCGCATTGATCGAGCAGCGGGGAATGGCCGGCTTTTGCCGCATTGAGCAGGAGTACATCGCCTGCCTGGATATCAAACACGCCGTCATCGCCACCGGCGGCAGCGCCGTCTATTACGACTCATCTATGAACGCCCTCAAAGCCAACGGCGTGATCGTCTATCTGCACCTGCCGCTGGCCGATCTTCAAAGCCGCCTGGGCGATCTGAACGCCCGCGGCGTCGTCCTCGAGCCCGGCCAAGACCTGGAAAGCCTCTACGCCAAACGCATCCCCCTGTACCAGCGCTGGGCCGAGATCACCGTCCCCCTGACCGGCCTGAACCACGACCAGGCCGTCGATGCCGTCATCACAGCACTGGACAATATCAACCCAACCCGATAACACTGACCGAAAACACCTGTTATCCCCCCAATACCCTGCGAACTTTGCAAAAGCGCGTCAAAAACGGGCGAAACAATTCGATTTTTTGACAAAAAATAAGTTGACATCGATGATATTGTGGGGTCAAATTGGATGGAATTCGCGGCCGCGGGCGACGGACCCGGCCGAGATAACGAAGGAGATGCTACTGTGAAAATCGACCTCTGATGCTGCGTTTTTATAGAGATATTAGTAACTATGTTTTATAGTGAACACTGATTCGTCGCAGTTCGGAGTCAATGATTATTGGTGGAAAATTATGAGAATGGGCGGGTGCAGAATAATGGGATTGGAGAATACACTTATCGCATAGGAATTTGTATTTGCAGCATGGTCAGGGTGGCTGTGTTCACGGGCTGAACTGCCCATGAACCTTTTTTTGAAAGGAGGTTTGTCTCCATGAATGAGAAACCAGACCAAATAAAAGAGCTGTCACCTACGGCCCGGTTTTGTGACCGCAAGTCCTTTTACTGGGGCTATTGTTTCATCTCGGAATTCACACAAAAAATAAATCAGACTTTTTCTTTAGCAGGAATAAGTGATTTTTCTTCTACATCAAGACCTGAAGTCCCAAAGATTTTACTGAAAGTTTCTTGGAAAGTCTTTGTTTTTCTAAATTCTTTAAAGATAGGCCATTCTAAATATGCATTTTTTGAAAACATGCGATTCTTATCTCCAAGTTCTTCCATGATTCTGATTGAATCTGGATACTTTTCTTTAAGTACATAAACAGCCATTAAAAATTCGACTTTTGTCGAGCTCCAGTCTTCTTCGTCAAGAATTTGTAGACATTTTTCATTGTTTCCCTTCCATTTGTACGCCATAGCTCTGTTAAGAATATGAATTCTTTTAGCAGAGTCGTCGGGGAATTTATTCATCGCTGGAGTAATAAACAGAAAGTCAAGAAGTTTCGCAGCTAAATCATATTGCTCGGAACCCAGTAAATTAAATGTTATTTGGTTGTAATTAATGTTCGCTTCAGACAAGTCGCTTGGAATTATTTTTCTCCATAAAACATGCGACAACTTTACACCAAGCTCATAAATAAGCTTGTAGGACTTAGAGAAATATTCATAGTCAACAGAAAGTTCTTCTCCTAACTTGATATCATTTGCATTCTTTACATTGTGTTTTATGCAAGTATCAATGTATTGTGACGATATAATTCCGTTAGTGTGGACAAAAAGATTTCTCCTCTCTGTAAGTTCAATAAACTCAGGCCACATATCTAGATCTTTTCTTAAAGTCAGATTAAAAGTCTTTTCGAGCCAAGAAAATTGTTCTGCATGGCTTTTTCTTAAAAATGAATCAATTTCTTTTTCGAGGAAATGATTTTTTGCATGTTCGAGCGAGTTAAAAGTAACTAACTGTGAGAGAGACATTTGTCGATCAGAAGTGTTTAATAATTCCGGCCGTTCTTTGAAAAGTGAACATATCATTCTGCCCACAAAAAAATCAAATTGACTTACTAGCATCACTATTAAACTGCTTGGTATTATTGTAAAGGCAATTTCTGCCTTCTTCATGTCTTTCAAGTGTTTTTCTACTTGGCTAACTTTATCTATTGGTATAGAAAATGTTCGCCTTTTCCTGTGGGTCTCTCCCTCGATCGCATTCTTATCCAGAAATGAGTCCAACTTGAGTGCTGTTTTTTTCATATTTGCTATAACTGCAGGCATAACTACATTCTGTGAAATATTTATGCCCTCAATATGTTCAAGAAAAGTAAGGATGTTGTGGTCGAGCGACTCGGTTCTACCCTCTGTTTCCTTGATGCTTCTTGATAGTGTTGTACCTTTAGAAGATGGCTTTTTTTTATTCTTTAATTTGGGCTGTGATTTTTTACTGGCCACTTTTTTGTCCAACTTAGACTTTGATTTTGTATTGCCTGTTTTAGACATCTTTTTCCTTCCTGTTAGGGTTGACAATTATAGGAATTCTGTCAACCACTTCTTCGACAAACGTTAAAAAGCTGTTTTATGCAAGAGCGATCTTTATTGCTTTCATATCAAACTCCACACTGTCGGCCAGTTCTTCCGGGGTCAGGGCGGCGCAAGTGTCTGCGGCTGAGTACCGGGGACTGCCTGTCAAAGTTGATATATTGTACAGGGATTTGCTTTTCATTGCAAGGTGAGAAATGAAGATGTGGTGAAAATTCGGGTAGGTGGAGAGAGAGTGGGATTTCTGTTTTTTTACCCCCCTCCCCGCCTTCGGCGGTACTCCCCCTTTAAAAAGGGGAAGAGTATATCGTCTTGATTCGCGGTGCCGGCCCTTGGCGGGGGATAGTTTGATAGAGCGATTTCGGGGAACGGCTGTTTTATTGTTCGATCAGCAGGATTGGGGGGGTGTTGACGAACGCCGGGGGGACGTCGGAGGCTTTTTGGCGTGTGGAGATGTTCGGATAGGCGAGTGTCTGGGTGATGTCTGTCTCGGGTGAACCCGACAGGCCATGCCGCGAGAAAGCTGAAATGAAAAACCCCGGCTCCAAGCCGGGGTTTTAAGTGCATTGCCATTTTACAGGGCGGGTTTATTTGACAAACTCGATGTCCAGGTAGTGAGTCGAGCAGGACACGCAGGGGTCGTAGGACCGCACGAGCATTTCCATTTTCTGGCGGAGGGCATCTTCGCCCTCGTCCATAAACTCGGGCACGAGCTTTTCAAAATCGTGCTGGATATTGGCGTGGTTCTGGTTAGTCGGGATGCAGCAGTTGCCCCAGACGCACTCGCCGTTTTTGTCGAACTCATAGGAGTGGAACAAAATGCCGCGGGGCGCCTCGATGGCGGCATGGCCGCGGCCGGCGCGCGGGGTGACCTTGACTTGTTCCGGCTGAATCCCTGCGGTCAGCAATTTGTCAATAAACTCCAGCGATGTCTCCACAACATGCGCGCTTTCGGCCAGTTGGGCGACGCTGTTCATATAGGGATTGCAGCAGCCTTTTTCCAGCCCGAACATCCCGGCGACCTTTTTGCCCAGCGGGCTGATCTTGTCGGCCTGGTTGTTGAACCGAGCCAGGGCGCAGGCCGCATAGGAATCGCGGTGCCACTTGGTCCACTTGGCCGTCGATTGCGGGCTGACGTACTCGTTGGCTACGCGTTCCCACCTGGACGGCGGCACCGGGCCGTCACCGTTGCAGTCGGTGCTGGTGATATCGCCGTGATAGAAGCTGTAGGCGTTCAGCGATTCCATATAGCGCGGGTGCGTCTGGGTGAGGCTGACGTATTCCGTTTCGCGCGTAAAGTTCGGCAGCTGATCGGCGACACTGAGCACCACCTCGCAGATCGTCACCAAATCCGGCACGATGGCCTCCAGCTCGCCCTTGATCGCCCGGAGCTGCTCCTCGGTCGGCATACGTGTCATCCCGCCGGGCCGCAGCGTCACGGGGTGGGTGATCCTGCCGCCCAGGATTGCCGACATCTGATTGGCCACACGGTGGGCCTTGATAATCGTTTTGACCGCGTCGGTGGCCTTGGGGATCAGCGGCACGACGGACTTTTCGCCGAACAGATCCGGCGCGACCAGGTAGCCGACGTGCAGCACGTGGCTTTGCAGCAGCTCGGAAAAATGCAGCAGATGCCGCACCCGGTCAGTCTGCTCGGAGACCTCCAGCTTCAGGGCATCCTCGACGGCGCGCGTGGCCACCAGCGAGTGTGAAATTGAACAGATCCCGCAAATGCGGCTGACGATGGTCTGGATGTCGTCGTAGCGCCGCCCGCGCACCATCGCCTCAAAGAAGCGCGGCGCCTCGGGCACCTGCCACTGACATTTTTCGATAGTCCCGTCGGTGACATTGACCACAATGTTGCCGTGGCCTTCGATGCGGGTAACGTGATGTACATTGATATTGATGTTTTTGCTCATACCATTGGCCTCTGTCTTATTTGCTGTTGAATAACACCATTTTCTGTTTTAAATCATCCAGGGTCAGGTTGTACTGCTCCATGACCTCTTGGGCCGCGTCGACATTGGGATTATCGACCATGCCGCGGCAGCCGAAGCAGCGCCACTGGGCCGTCGGGCACGGGGCCCCGCAGCCGGCGCGGATAATCGGTCCCAGGCAGATTTCGTTGTATTCATACCGGCAGACATTTTCGCGTTCCTTGCACTCGACACAGACCGGATAATTCGGCACGAAGGGGGTCTTGCCCAGCAGCAGGTCGCGGATGATGCGTTTGAATTCCTCGCCTTCGATCGGGCAGCCGTGAATCTTGTAGTCCACATCGACCACTTCGTGCACCGCCCGCGTCGTGGTGGTCGCCAGGTGGGGCATACCGGCGTCCTGGCCGTAGACGCAGCGCTTGACCTCGTTCAGATCGAAGTTGTTCTTCATCTTGTTGACCCCGCCAATGGTCGCGCACGCCCCGAGCGCAATGAGAATCTTGGCCCGCGTGCGGATAATCTGCACCCGGTGCTCGTCTTCGGGCCGGGTGATGGAGCCTTCGATAATGGCGATGTCGTACTCGTGGCTCTGTTCGCTCATCGCCTCGCGCCACTCGACCACATCGACAGCGCCGACCAGGTCGATAATTTCTTCTTCAAGGTTGACAATCTGAAGCTGACAGCCTTCACAACAGGCAAAATCAAAAATTGCTACACGTGGTTTACTCATCTTAGATCGCCTCCGGCACATAGGCCAAATCGCTGTATCGGAAGACCGGCCCTTCCTGGCAGACATAGTATTGATTGATCTGACAGTGGCCGCACTTTCCGACGCCGCATTTCATTTTTCGTTCCAGGTTCACAAACGTACTGTCCTGCGGCACATCGACCTCGGCCAGCGCCATCAGAACGAATTTATACATCACCGGCGGCCCGCAAATCGACACCAGGCTGCCGGGCAGATCCTTTTCGATTTTGGGAATCAGCGTGGTCACCACCCCGACGTTGCCGCTCCAGCAGTCATGGGCCTCGTCGATGGTTTCCATCACGCGCATATCCCGGCGTTCCTGCCACATCGCCAGCTCTTCGCGAAACAGCCGCATCTCAAAGCATTTGGTGCCGATCAATACCGTCACCTTGCCGTAACTGTCGCGATGGTCCAGGACATACCGGATGAACGACCGCTGGGGCACCAGCCCGATGCCGCCGCAGATAAAGACCAGGTCTTTGCCCTTGGCCTGTTCGACCGGGTACGTTGAGCCGTACGGGCCGCGGACGCCGAGCTTGTCGCCGACCTGCAGCTTGTGGATGGCACGGGTCAGCGTGCCGACGTTGCGGATGACCAGTTCCAGTCCCTTCTGGGTCGGCGAGGACGAAATGGAGATCGGGGCCTCGCCGATGCCGGCCAGCGAGACTTCGACAAACTGACCGGGCATATACTCCAGCTCCTTGCCGCCGTCCAGCTCCAGATGCAAAAACAGCTCGGTGCCGTTGAGCATCCGCCGCTTGGTAATCGTCGCCGGCTGGGGCAGGTAAATATCTTTTTCGGTTGATACGCAGCACTCACACATAAGCGATTCTCCTCAATTATCTAGCCGATTGGAACGACGGTTATCCAATATCGGTGCGTTTCATAAGCTGGTTATAGACATCCACGGGATTGGCGATATTCGACGTGCAGGCGGTAATGCAGCGGCCGCAGCCGACGCAGGCGATTTGCCCGTCGATCTTGCCCGGCACGTATTTGCCCTTGCGGTACAGGCGATGGCGAAAGCGGTCGGAGCGGTTTTTGCGGAAGTTGTGATCGCCGGCGACCGTCGCGAAATCTTCCAGCAGACAGCCGTCCCAGGCGCGATACCGCGTGCCGCTTTTCAAGTCCCAGTTGACCTCATCCTGCACATCGAAACAGTAACAGGTCGGACAGACCTGGTTGCACGAGCCGCAGGAATAGCACAGCCGAGCCTTTTCCTCCCAGACGGGATGCTCGTAATTCTTTTCGAGCAGCTTGGGCAGATAAGAAGGCTTGCATTCGAGGACGTGCTGATTGAGTTTCTGCTGGTTTTGTTCCTGCGCCGCGCGACGCTTATCCAAGTCGGCCTCCGAGGCCGGGCGTGCCTCGGGCATCAGGTTCGTCAGCGCCTTGCCCTTGTCGGTGGCCGCTTCGACCACATAGGCATCGCCGATGTCGGTCAGCAGCATATCATACCCGTCGCTGACGGTGGCCGTGCCCATCGAGGCGGCAAACACATTCTCGCTGGGCGTGACCACGTCGCAGGCAATGACTGTGATATGATGCCGGCGGTTCATATAATGGCTGTCGTACTCGTCC
>PXAQ01000078.1 GCA_003567095.1 Phycisphaerae bacterium | reverse complement strand
CCCTGGTGCGCTGCATTGATGCGGTCAAGGCGCTCAAGCTCAGCGGCGATGAAAAGACCGGCGCGCAGATCGTGGCCAACGCGTTGCGGATGCCGTGCTACTGCATCGCCGATAACGCCGGAGCGGTCGGCAATATCGTCGTCAGCAAGGTCGCCCAGGGCAAGGACGGCTTTGGCTACAACGCCGACAAGGATAAATTTGAGGACCTGATTGAGGCCGGCGTCATCGACCCGGTTCAGGTGACTCGTATTGCGCTGCAGAATGCCGCCTCGGTGGCGGGCCTGCTGCTGACGACCGACTGTGTCGTGACCGAAAAGCCCAAGGATGATGACGGCCCCGGCATGCCTGATGATATGGGCGGTATGGGCGGAATGGATATGATGTAATCGCAGACGCTTGCGACGTGAATGAACGATAAACGCTACGAAAATAATTATTGACAGGAGAATAAACGATGAAACTGGTACCGCTTGAAGATCGCATTGTTGTCAAGCCCAAGGAAGCCGAAGAGAAAACCGCCGGCGGGATTGTTCTGCCGGATACCGCGCGCGAAAAACCGCTGATGGGCACCGTGATTGCTGTCGGCCCCGGCAAGCTGCTTGACAACGGCTCGCGGGCAGCGATGAGCGTCAAGCCCGACGAGGTCGTGCTGTACGGCCGATACGGCGGCAGCGACATTGAAGTCGACGGCGTCGAGTATAAGATTCTTCGCGAAAGCGAAGTGCTCGGCATAGTGGAAAAGTGACCGATTCTAACAACACCAGCGAACGACTGATATAGTCGGGAGGATTTATAGATATGGCAAAACAAATGATGTTTCAGGAAGCCGGGCGCAAGCACTTGAAAGACGGTCTGGCTCAATTGGCCAGGACGGTCAAGGTGACGATGGGCCCGACGGGGCGCAATGTGCTGCTGCACAAAAGCTTCGGCTCGCCGAAGGTCACCAAGGACGGCGTGTCGGTCAGTAAAGAGATTGAGCTGCCCGAGGCGTTTGAAAATATCGGCGCCAAGATGGTCAACCAGGTCGCCAGCAAGACCAGCGATGTCGTCGGTGACGGCACGACCACGGCGACGGTGCTGGCCGAGGCGATTTACAACGAAGGGCTTAAATACAGCGCCGCCGGCGTCAATCCCGTTGCCCTGCAGCGCGGTATCAACAAAGCTGCCGAGGTGGCCACCGACTTCATCAACGGCTATGCCAAACCCGTCAAGGGGCATGATGACATTGCCAAAGTGGCCACCATCAGCGCCAACAACAACGCGGAGGTCGGACGCATTCTGGCCGATGCGATGGACAAGGTCGGCAAGGAAGGCGTCATCGAGGTCGAAGAAGGCAAAGGGATGGACACCGAGCTGGATGTCGTGGAAGGGATGCAGTTCGACAAAGGCTATCAGTCGCCGTACTTCATGACCAACCCCGATACGCTTGAGGCGGTGCTCGAGGATGCGTATGTGCTGCTGCATGAAAAGAAGATCAGCAACCTGCGCGAGATGCTGCCGCTTCTGGAAAAGGCTGCCAATATGGACGCGCCGTTGCTGATTATCTGCGAAGAAGTTGAAGGCGAGGCGTTGGCGGCCCTGGTCATCAACCGGCTGCAGGGCGTGCTGAAAGTCTGTGCCGTCAAGGCGCCGGGTTTTGGCGACCGCCGCAAGGCCATGCTTCAGGATATCGCGACCCTGACCGGGGCGACGGTGATCACCGAAGATCTGGGTATCAAACTGGAAAGCGTGGAGTTGTCTCAGCTGGGCAAGGCCAAAAAGGTCGTGATCGGCAAAGAGACCACCACGATCATCGAAGGTGCGGGCAAGAAGAAAGACATCACCGCCCGGTGTGATCAGATTCGCACCCAGATCGAAAAGACCACCAGCGACTACGACCGCGAAAAGCTGCAGGAGCGTCTGGCCAAGCTGACCGGTGGCGTGGCGGTGATCAAGGCCGGCGCAGCGACCGAGACCGAGATGAAAGAGCGCAAAGACCTGCTCGACGATGCGCTGCACGCGACCAAGGCCGCGGCGCAGGAAGGGATCATTCCCGGCGGCGGCGTGATCTATTTGCGGGCGATCGGCGAGGTGGACAAAGCCCGAGCCAAGGCCCGCGGCGATGAGAAGATCGGCTTTGACATCGTTATCAACGCCCTTAAAGCCCCGACCAGCCAGATTGTCGATAACAGCGGCGGACATGGCGATGTGGTCGTGGCCGAACTGCTGGAAAAGACCGGCAACATCGGCTACAATGCCAACACCGGCGAATATGAGGATATGGTCAAGGCCGGCATCATTGACCCGGCCAAAGTGGCCCGTGTCGCACTGCAGAACGCCGCATCGGTTGCCGGATTGATGCTCACGACCAATGTCATCATAACCGGCATCAAGGACGATAAGGAAGAAAACGTCATCAACGGCGCTGTTTGCTGACGGCGAGTGTCAGATTTCAGTGGTCAGATCTTTGCCTGTCCCCGTCTGCTTGAAGATAAACGGCGGGGATGACCGGATGAGACAGAGGTCAGATGTGAGACAATAGAAGGCGGCGATCAGGGGCGCGGACTTATGGGCGCGCCCCTGTTCGTTGTTATCGAGATATTTTTTAAACGACTGAAACGCTATGGCCAAACGCGATTACTACGAGACACTGGGGGTGGACAAAAAGGCCTCTGCCGACGATATCAAGCGGGCCTATCGCCGGTTGGCTATCCAGTACCATCCGGATAAAAACCCCGGCGACAAAGAGGCCGAGGCCAAATTCAAGCAGTGCGCCGAGGCCTATGAAGTTCTCAGCGACCCTGAAAAGCGCAAACGTTACGATCAGTTTGGCCACGACGGGCTGCGCGGGGCCGGTGTCCATGACTATTCGCATATGAATGTCAACGATATCGGCGACATTTTCGGCGATATCTTCGGTGATATGTTCGGGGACGTGTTCGGCTCGCGGCGTTCGTCCAGGCGCCCCGGCGGCGGTGCGCGTCGTGCGGCGCGGGGCTATGACCTTGAGACGGTGGTCGAGCTGTCGCTTGAGGAAGTCAATCGCGGCGCCGAGAAGACCATCGAATTTACCCGGCAGGATACCTGCCCGGAATGCTCCGGATCGGGCGCGGCCAAGGGCAAGGCCCCGGCACGCTGCACCGTCTGCGGGGGCGCCGGCCAGGTTCAGCGGGCCGGACTGGGCGGTTTTTTTCAAATGGTCTCGACCTGTCCGCAGTGCCAGGGAACCGGGCAGATCATTACCGACCCCTGTCGCAAATGCCGCGGCAAGGGCACCACCGCGAAAAAACGTGCCATCACCGTCAAGATTCCGGCCGGCGTTCATGAGGGCCAAGGCATTCGCGTCGGCGGCGAAGGCGAACCGGGACGGCACAGCGGCCCGCGCGGCGATTTGTACTGCTATGTGCGGATCAAGGCCCATCCGTTCCTGATGCGCGACGGCGACAATTTGATTGTGACGGTGCCGCTGAGCTTTACCCAGCTTGCGCTGGGAACGACGATTGACGTGCCCACGCTGGAGGGCACGCGCAAGCTTCGCATTCCGCCCGGCACGCAGCACGGGGCGGTGCTGCGCATCCGCGGCCAGGGACTGCCGAACATCCGAACCGCCCATAAAGGCGATTTGCTGGTCAAGACAGCCGTGGAAATTCCCAAACGTCTAAACGCCGACCAGCAACATCTTCTGCGTGAATACGCCAAAACTGAAGAACTTGAGGTCGGTTCGGACAGTAAAAGTTTTTTTGAACGGATCAAGCGTCATTTTGGCAATACCAAATAACCACAGGGTTCAGCGATGAGCGCCAAAGAGAAAAAAGACAAAAAAGCAGAAAAACACATCGGACAGCTCCAGGAGCAGATTGAACAGCTCACTGCCGAGAAGCAGGAAATGTTTGAAAAACTCCAGCGACTCAGCGCCGATTATGCCAACTACCAGAAGCGCGTGCCGCGGCAGGTGGCCGACACCGTCGCGTATGAAAAAAAGAAGGTCATCCGGTCGCTGCTGCCGTCGCTGGATAACTTTGAACATGCCCTGGCGGGCGCCTCGGCCGCCGAGGGTCCCGAGGCCCTTGAGAATGTCATCAAGGGCATCCAAATGGTCTTTGACCATTTGCTTGCCGCTTTGCAGGCGCTGGGCGTGCAAAAGGCGGCCTCGCAGGGACAGCCCTTTGACCCGAGACGGCACGAGGCGATGATGCAGCGCACCGAGCCGGACCGGGAAAACGGCATCGTGCTTGAGGAGTATCAGCCCTGTTACCTGTTGGGCGATGAGGTGCTGCGCCCGGCCAAGGTGATCGTCAATAAGCTGCCCGAGGCCGAGTCGCCTGAAGAGTCCGAGCCCGATACCGAAACTGAAACCGAGATCGACAGCGAGCAAACTGAGCGGCCGGCCAACGCCGACGCCGATACCGAAGCACAACCTGACGACCCGACCGTCGATACCGAACCGGAGGAACACTAATGCCGACCTATGACTATCAATGTGATGCCTGCGGGCATACATTCGAGCGGTTTCAGGCGATTACCGCCTCGTCGCTGAGAAAATGCCCCAGTTGCGGCAAACTCAAGCTCAAACGCCTGCTGGGCACCGGTGCCGGGCTGATCTTCAAAGGCAGCGGCTTCTACCAGACCGATTACCGTTCCGAAAGCTATACCCAGGCTGCCAAGAATGATAAGCCCGCCAGCGAAACAAAAGCGGCTGACAAAAAAGATACCCAAACCGATTCACCCGCGGCTAAAACAGAAACGAAAACGACGCCTGCCAAAAAAGCAGCGACCTCTTAGCTTAATCTGGGCACAAGAGTTCGCCATTGTCGTCTATTTTCTTTTGTCTTGACCTGGATTGCGGGCTTTGGTAATCTTAGCGGGACACATTGAAAGGGATAGACGATATGGATGTATGGTATTCGGCTGTGCTGCGGGTGATCGCGGCGGTGGGGCTGATTTTTTTCGGGCTCAGCCTGTTTAATATTAACTGGCTGATGCGCGTTCGGGTGATCGCTGCGCTGGCGGTGGGGGCGATTCTGGTTGGCTGGTTTGGCTGGCCGCTGGTTCGGCCTGATCTGCCGATTGGCGCTGTTACGTTGGTTGGCGGGTCGACCACGCTGCCGGGGGCGCTGCTGTGTGTCTTGCTTGCATTTGCGGCCGGGTTTATCGCTTATTTTGTGTCGTGGCCGGCCGGTAAAATTTTCGCCCCGTACGCCGCCCCGACCGGGCTGGCGATCTGGGCGATGGCCGGCGGCAATATGCACCAGCTTTTGCTGGAGCACTACGACCTGGCCCAGCGGGCCGGGCTCTACGCGGCGCTTCGCTGGGAGGGTCTGTTCTGGCTGCTGATTTGCGCGGCCGGTTACCTGGGCGTTGTGCTTGCCTCACGCTTAGCAGGCAGTAAAATTGTCATTCTCGGCCAATTCGACAGCGATAGTCCTCAGGGAGTCAACATTTTGACCAATGTGCTGCTTGCCGTTGTCGCGGCCGTGGCCATTGGCTGGTTTGCCCTCGGCGTCTTTGTACAGGACATTCATCAGCCGGATCCTCAGTTGGGAGCAGTATTGGGCCAGCCCGGCAATCGTCAAATCGCTTTTGGTGTCTTTACCACGTTTTGTGTTGCCGCTTATCTGGTCAAACATTTCCTTAAAATCGACTATTTGCCCGTTGCCGCCGCCTCGGCGGTATTGACGTTTATGGGCTCGACCTTGCTTTTGCAAGGGGGCAGGCTGGCGCATCTTGCCGAAAACTGGCCGATTGCTTACTTTAATCATCCGGTTAACGCGATTACCCCGCTGCAAATGGTTTCGTTTGCGGTGCTTGGGGCAATAACCGGATACTGGATGGCGGTAAAGTTCCACCACCCCACCTGGACGACCCACTAACATCCCATAATCATTTCGGGCACTGCATCACGGCCAATTTCAAAGCCGATTCTTTTTATTATAAACCTCTATTTTAAAAGGGCTTGGTGGCTTATTGGAAAAGCCGGATAAGTTTTTTTGCTAATTTTTGGGTTTTCCATTAGTCTGAATGCCCAAATTGTCGAAATAAAAGCATCCGGAAACAGGAATTTTGCCGGGAGACCAAAAAAATCTCTCAATCGGCGGAAAACTGACGTATAGATATTAGTAAAATGGTTATCTGGTACGGTTTTTGTTAATTGGCAATGTATCCGCCATAAACGATAGGAGTAACGGATGTTGGTTTTAAGCAGACAAAAGGATGAGTCGATTATGATCGGCGACGATGTGGAGATCGTCATCGTCGATGTACGCGGCGACAAGGTCCGCCTGGGCATCAACGCCCCGCGGAGCATTGCCGTCCATCGCAAGGAAATATACCTGGCGATTCAAAAAGAAAAACAGGAAGAAAAGTTCAGTCACAAAAACTAACCCTGCGCCCCCGTTGGGCGCCGAGTGCATCGGTGCCCAAACTTTCCCATCCATATCTCACAAATCTCAATCACTCATTGCCTCCGGTACGCCAATAAAAGCGTAATGTTTATCGTCTTTTTCTCAGGTGTTTTGCGCAAGGATTGAAATGGGGTGCAGGACGGGGGCGGGGGTGAGTGTTTCAATCTGCATTTTGCAGGCGGCGCATTCGGTCAGGATGATGTCGGGGCGGTAATGGTCGATGGCGTCTTTCAGGGAGCGGCTGATGGAGGCTGACAGGGTGCGGTTTTTGGCCTGCATGCCGGCGGTTCCGGCCAGCCCGCAGCAGCCGGCGTTCAAGTCGTGTACGTCCAGGTCGCACAAGTCTTTGAGCAGGCGCGGCGTCAGGTCGGCATCCCGCATGGGCCGCAGGTGGCAGGGGGTATGGTAGGCGATGCGTTTGTTGCCAAAAGCGGCCGCTGGTGTTTTCAGACGCTGGCGCACTTGCGGATGCGTGGTGAGCAGTTCGTCCAGATAGCCCATCAACTCGACCGT
>PXAQ01000269.1 GCA_003567095.1 Phycisphaerae bacterium | reverse complement strand
CATTATGTCCATCGTCCTGGTCGTGCTGTGCTACATCGCCTCCGAATTTATGTCCCGCGCCCACCAGGTCACCTGGGCCAGCTACCTGCTGCTGCCGCACATCCCCGAATCCGGCGAGCTGTGCGTCTTTTTCGCCGCCATTACCGGCGCGATCTTCGGCTTTCTGTGGTACAACTGCCACCCGGCCCAGGTCTTCATGGGTGATGTCGGCTCGCTGCCGCTGGGTGCGGCCATGGGCTACGGCGCGATCGTCACCCGTAACGAACTGCTGCTGTTTGTCATCGGCGGGGTCTTTATGATGGAATTGTTCAGCGTCGTCCTTCAGGTGGGCTACTTCAAATACTCCGGCGGCAAGCGCATCTTCCGCTGCGCCCCGATCCACCACCACTTCCACCTGGCCGGCTGGTCCGAGCCCCAGGTCGTCGTGCGCTTCTGGCTGCTGTCCATCGCCTGCGCCGTTGTCGCGCTGGCCACCTTAAAATTGCGCTGACCGCGCCGCTATCAGTCTGCCCCGGTGTCCAGAATGGACATAAACGCCTCCTGCGGGATATTCACGCGCCCGATATTCTTCATCCGCTGCTTGCCTGCCTTCTGCTTTTTCAGCAGCTTCTGTTTCCGCGTCACATCCCCGCCGTACAGCTTGGCCGTCACATCCTTGCGAAACGCCTTAATCGTCTCCCGCGCGATAATCTTGCCGCCGATCGCCACCTGCAGCGGAATCTCAAACTGATGCCGCGGAATCGCCTTGCGCAGCTTGATAATCAGCCGCCGGCCCCGTTGCTCGGCCTTGCTGCGATGCACAATCAAGCTCAGCGCATCAACCGGCACCTTGTTCACCAGAAAATCAATCTTCACCAGGTTATCCGCCTCAAAGCCCAGCAATTCATAATCCATCGTCGCGTACCCGCTGCTGATACTCTTAAGCTGATCGTAAAAATCGTACACAATCTCCGCCAGCGGCGCCCGATACTCCAGCAGCACCCGCGTCGTACTGATATACTCGGTCTTGATCATCGTGCACCGCCGCTCCTCGGCCAGCTTCATAATCCCCCCGATGCTCTCGGCCGTGGTAATAATCTCCAGCCGCACAATCGGCTCGCGTATCTCGGCAATCTTCTGCCGATCCGGCAGCGCGCTGGGCGAGTCAATCCGCATCACCTCCCCGTCGGTCAGCGCCACCTCATAGCTGACCGTCGGCGCCGTCTGCACCACATCAATCTCGCTTTCCCGCTCCAGCCGCTCCTGGATAATTTCCATATGCAAAAGCCCCAGAAACCCGCACCGAAACCCAAACCCCAGCGCCGGCGAATTCTGCGGCACAAACGTAAAGCTCGCATCGTTCAGCGCCAGCTTCTCAAACGCCGCTCGCAACCGCGGATAGTCCGTCGTCCCCCCGGGATAAAAATCCGAAAACACCATCTGCACCGGCGGCTTATACCCGCTCAGCGGCTTCTCGGCCGGCGCCGCGTCATCGGTGATCGTCTCCCCGATCGTCACATCCGACAGCTGGCGAATATTGGCGATCACATACCCCACCTCCCCGGCGCCCAGCGTCTGAACCGGCGTCATCTGCGGACAAAACTTGCCCAGCTCGCTGATCGTGTACGTCCGCCCGCTGCGCATCAGCCGAATCTTCTGCCGCGCCGCCAGCGTCCCCTCAAACACCCGCACATAACAGATCCCCCCCCGATACGTATCGGCGTGGCTGTCAAACACCAGTGCCGCCGTCGGCCGGTCGCTATGATCCTCCGGCGGCGGCAGTTGCGTCACAATCGCCTCCAATAATGCCTCGACCCCCTGGCCCGTCTTGGCACTGATCGGATAGCACGCATCGGCCCCCAGCCCCAGCACATGCCCGATCTCCTCGATCACACCCTCCGGCCGCGCCGCCGGCAGATCAATCTTATTGACCACCCCGATAATCTCACAGCCGCTGTCCACCGCCAGATACGCGTTGGCCACCGTCTGCGCCTCGACCCCCTGACTGGCATCGACCACCAGCAGCGCCCCCTCACACGCCGCCAGCGCACGCGAAACCTCATAATGAAAATCCACATGCCCCGGCGTATCGATCAGATTCAGCATAAACGTCCGCCCCTGATACACATACGGCATCGTCACCGCAGAGGCCTTGATCGTAATCCCGCGCTCACGTTCAAGATCCATCTCGTCCAGAAACTGCTCACGCCGATCCCGATCGCTGACCGCACCGGTCAACTCCAGCAGCCGGTCAGCCAGCGTACTCTTGCCATGATCAATATGCGCCACAATCGAAAAATTACGGATATGCTCAGTACTCATAAGCCTATGATGTCTTTCAAAAGAATCGAAAACCACCTATTATACCCACCCCCGAACCAAAACACAACCCCCCAGCAGGATGGGCTTGAGCCCGTGAACAAAGTCGTATGGCCGCACATTTTCCACGCAGAAAAAATGACTTCCCGACAACTCCCCGCAAATTGGAAGCAGCGCAAATGCAGCAACCCAAACTGCCGGTGCATGACGTTGAGAAAAAATTTTTCGCTTCAAACCAGCACAAGATAGCAGGCGGCTGACACCTTCACACCACTACCGTTACTGGCCGATGATCTGGCAGACGACCTTTCGGGTGCGCTGTCGTGTGTCAAAGTCGATCAGGGTGATTTGCTGCCAAGTGCCCAGCGTCAATGCCCCATCGCAGAACGGTACGGCCAGGGAGGGGCCAAGCAGACTGGCGCGGACATGCGCGTGGCCGTTGTCGTCGTGCCAGGTTTTCTCGTGTTCGTAGTTGCCGTGTTCGGGGGCAAGCTTTTCAAAGGCGGCCTTCATATCGCAGTTGACCAGGCCCGGCTCGTACTCAATCGTGGTGATGCCGGCGGTCGAGCCGACATTGAAGACCGTCACCACGCCGTCGGTCAGTTGCGATTGGGCGATGGCCCGGCGGACCTTGTCGGTAATATCCACCAAGTGACAATGGCCTTGTGTGGGGACTTCAAGCGTCTGGGTATAAACCATTATAGTCTCCTGCCTGTTGTTCAGTTTTTCTCTCGAATAGTCAAAAGTTATAAAGATCGCCGTAAATTTGCGCATATCCTTTAAGGATATGCCAGGCCATCACGACCACAACAATCGCATAAACCAGTCGGGGCGTCCAGACGGCCACGGCCTGGAACCGGCGTTCTGCGCTGTCGGCGTAAATGCGCCCCAGGCGGTCGGTCGATTCGTCCAGGTCGCCGGTCTCTTCGCCGACCTGCCAGACGGCGATAAACTCCTCCGGCAAACGGCGGGAAGAAAATCCCGTGCTGATCTCCTCGCCGCGTTTGACCGCTTCGATGCCGCCCGATACAGCGCGGCGGATGGCCGCATTGCCGGCGACCTGAAAAGCCAGATCGGCCCCACGTCGAATGGGCAGGCCGGCCTTAAGGCCAATGGCGAATATCCTGCAGTAGCGGCTTAGCGCCAAGTCGCGCACCGCCGGGCCGAGTACAGGAACCGCCAACACAAACGTATCGAGCAGCGTCCGCAGCAGGCCGCGTTTGGGCGTCAGATAAATCACGCCGAGGATGACGGCAGCAGGGATATAGAAGAGCATTAGAATGGCCGCGGCGCTTCGGATATAAAGACCGACATCCCAGCCGCCCATCGCAAAGCTCGGCACAGGAGCCATTAGAGCCAGCAGGTGAATCATCACCACCGGCAGCACCAGCCCGGAGCCGATAATGCGCCGCAGACGCAGACAAAACGCATACCATTCGCTGAGCATCTCAAACATCTCTGGCAACTGGCCGGTATCTTCGCCAATGCGGATCAGGGCAACATCCAGCGGATCGAAATGCTTGTTGTGGTGTTCGACCGCCTCAGCCAAGCTCTGCGAGTCGGCCACAGAGGCGGCAATCTGCTGAAAAACACGGCCAATGCGTCCGCCCTTGGGAACGGTTTGCAGCGCCCGAACGACTGAGACGCCGGCGGCCAGCATGACGGACAGATTGTGATACAGATTGATGCGGCGGTCGGCCAATGAAATCCCTTACTGCATAAAATCCAGCGCTTGTCTGCTACATCTCCAGTTCGCCGGCGGCGTAAGCAAGCTCCTGCACCGTTACCATGACACCGGTGCATTCGAACAGGCTGCCGGTGATGCTTTCCACGCGGCGGATCACCTCGTTGCTCAGCGGCCGTTCGACCATCGCGGTGATGGCTTTAGAGCTTTTTGAGCGATCCCTTTGAGCAAATTCCGCATAAAGGGGTATGTCCGCCAGATAGCTGCGGGCATCGAGAGCGTCGTTGACTGACAAGGATATGCCCTCCAGAGAGGCCACAGCATTGAGAATGGCCTTAAACACCTCTTCATCCTGCACGAAGATATGCACCAGGTTGCGCAGCGTCGGCTCGAGCGTCTGGATGTCCAGTCCCGCCGCCTGGCGGAACGTTTTGGCCAGTTGGGCATCGGTCTCGGCGGCGATCATACGCGCAACCACGTTGCTGTTCTCAAGCGTCTGGGACAGGATCGACAAGAGGCGGATATGGGCGTTGTTTTGTTGAGCCGGGGCGATCAGAAAGACCAGCAGGCGTACCTTTTTGCCGTCGTCGGCCTCAAAATCCACACCCTCGGGAACCGTCATCAGGCCGACGACAAAGTCCTCGATGCCCTTAAGACGACAGTGGGGGATGGCAATCCCGTTGCCGAATGCGGTCGAGCCGAGCGTTTCGCGATTTTGCAGCGCTTCAAGGATCGCCTCTTCGGACAGATTCCGACAGACCGGACTTCGCTTGGCCAGCGCCGCAATCTCACACAGCGCCATCGCCTTGTCGTCCACCGACGAGCCGGCCTTCACACATTCCAGTCGTAGCCATTCGGACAGTTTCATCGCCGCACTCCGTTTCTTGGGTCATTTAAAGTAGCACGGGCTTGGCAGCCCGTGAACACGGCCAAGATGGCCGTGCTACAGATACAAATTCCTATGCGATGAACTTAAAAGGTATTCGGATCGGCAACCCCGGTCGGCGCTCCCGGCTGAGGCTCAAAGCCGCGCTCCCTGGCTTCGAGCATTTCCTGCCTGAGCGGGGCGAGCAGCTCTTCCATCTGCTCGCCGTAGTTGTCAATCAGTTCGTCCATCTGGGCAAGATTTTGCTCGACGGCCTCGGCCTGCTGATCGGGGTCCTGCAACTGCCGCCACTGCGTAAACTCCTGACGGATGCCCTCGAAATACAACTCCACATTCACCGGCAGGGCAGGCTCAAAGTCCAGTCCCTGATCAATCAGCCGGACGACCTCTGAACGCGTAAATCGATCGCCGAATTCCTGTCCGTCTTCGCGAATCTGCTCAATTTGAATATGTATTTCCGAGGCCAGATCATACTGTCCGAGCGCATCGGCCAGTCGCATTTTGTGGTACAGCGACAAGAGCCGGTTCTGAAGGACATCGGCCGCCGCTTCGTTGCCGCGGCCGGCCAATCGCCGCACTTGGGGCATCGCCGCCTCATAGGCCTGATCGGCTTGATCAAACAAGTCCACAACGGCGGCAAACTGCTCCGGGTCCACCTCCGTTCGCAGCGAAAGCCGCTGGGGCAGCCCGTCAACCAGCGTTTCATCGGCCTTGTCGATCATATCCGCCGCCAACCTCGCGATGGTATGCTCAAATCGTATCGACTCGGCAGAGGTCATGGCCGCCTGCGCAAAGCTGTCGGCAAGCCGAACCGCGGCAATCGGCGAGCTGGCCGCTCGCACTTGCCCGTACTTCTCGGCGGCCTGTTCAAAAAACGCCACCGCCTGCCGACCGGTCTGGCGATAGGCCTCAAGCGCTTCGACAAGGGTATCGGCATGGCGGTCGATGCCAGCGCGGTGCTCGGCCAGCGTTTCATCGATTTCGGTGATTTGCGTGTTAAGCAGTTGCCGGCTCTCGGCCGTGACCAGCGCTTCAAGCTCATCTTCCAGCTGCCGGATGTGCTCGGTCAATGACGTGACGCGCGATTCGGCAAGGGCGATACGATCATCGAGCACACGGAGCTGGTGTTCAATGTCCTGCAGTTGCACATGATCGTCTTTGCGCTCCAGGAGCAGCTCATAGGCCTGCTTTTGGAGCTGAAATTTATCCTCGCCCTCTTGCAGATCGGCTTGCCGGTGCAACTCTTCGCTGCGGGCCTGGGTCTGATCAATGACGGCCTGAATCTCATCAAACTGCGCGGCAAGGCCTTGGCGCTGCGCCTGTAAATCGCTTGCGTGCTGACGGGCGTCAGTCAGGCGAGCCTCCAGTCCGGGCGCATCCTCATCACCGGCCAGCAGCAAACGAAATTCCTCAATTTCGCTGTCCTGAATCGTCAGAATTTGCTCAGAACGCTCTTTCTCAAGCAGCAGTTTTTGCGAGCGATGCAACCCCCGGGAGATCGCCTCGACCGTCTGCTTGATCGGCCGCACCATCCGTGTCCGCTCGGCCTGAAGCGACAGCCCTTGATTCAGCGTCAGATTGGCGGCCACCAGGTTTGCCGAATCCTGCGTCAAGCCGCCGGGGCGATGGGCGGCCAGGGCGCTTTGAATCCGCTGGCTTGCGGCCGCTTTGTCAGTTTCGGCCAGAGCCGACCGAACCTGCTCGCGAACCTCTTTAACGGCCCTGTCCTGAGGATTGTCGCGACAGCCGGAGGCCACCAACGCAACGACTGAGCAAATAATCAGTAAGTGACTAATATAAAATGATTTAAGATTTCTTTGCTGCACCTGGAAACTCCACGTATTTAAGGTAAAAAAATCTGGTATCAAACTATTTCCATCGTAGCGACTCTGTTACCGATCTGTCAAGAACTTTCTAACCCGTCCCGACAATGCGCCCAGCAGGGCAATTTTGTCACTGGATCACATAAAAATATGTATCACGGGCTGCCAGCGCCGTGATACCCTGGCAGCGGCTGGGGCACGCGATTTTTTCTCGACCCTTGGGGACAATTGGCGTATAGTATTTCCAACAGGTTCCCAGCAAACTACCGACAGCCAAATACAGGAAAGACTATAATGGGTACATTAAATCGCGTTTTTGT
>PXAQ01000126.1 GCA_003567095.1 Phycisphaerae bacterium | reverse complement strand
GGCGGTCATCCCGAAGACGCCCATAAACAGCGCATAGGTCTGCATGCCGGGATACACATTATCCGTGCCGACAAACATCCGCATAAACATCAGCGACTGGACCACACACAGCGGAACCGTCAGGTAACGGGTATATTCCTGTATCTTCTTATGCCCCGACATCCCCTCCTGCCGCAGCTTTTTCAACGCCGGAATCACCTCGCCCAAGAGCATCAAAATAATCGACGCGGAAATGTACGGCATAATCCCCAAGCCAAACAGACTGCTTTGGCTCAGCGTGCCGCCGGTAAACATCTGAAGAAAATCAGCGGCGCGTCCCAGCGGCGCATCGGATTCACGCTGCGCCGCGGCGGCCATGATCTGCTCGGCGTCAAAGCCGGGCACGGGAATCTGAAACCCGATGCGGTAGATCAGCAGCAGCGCCAGCGTAAACAGAATCTTGTTCCGCAAGTCCGGTATCTTGAATATATTGACAAACGTTCCAAGCATTGTCATACCTTCCGAGTATCGTTATCAGGCAACCACTTTGACCGACCCGCCGCAGCCGGATATCTTTTGCTCGGCAGTCTTGCTGAATTTGTGCGCCAGGACATCCAGCTTTTTGGTCAGTTCGCCGTCGCCGAGAATTTTGACCTTGCTTTTGCGATTCCCGATCAGCCCGACGCCGATCAAATCGTCGATCCCGACCGTCTGGCCGTCATTGAACACGCGGTCCAACTGAGAGACATTGACGACCTCATATTTAGTCGCAAAATTGGCGTTGTTAAAACCGCGCTTGGGCAGCCGGCGAAACAGGGGCATCTGTCCACCTTCATTTAGCAGATGGACACTGAAACCCGACCGGCTCCCGGCGCCTTTATGCCCGCGACCGCAGGTCTTGCCGCGACCGCTGCCTTTTCCGCGCCCGACGCGTTTGCGCTTTGTACAAGCGCCGACAATTGCAGTTATTTCATTGCTCAACATGACGTGATCACCACCTTTTTTCAACTTCGATCTCAACTCCGCGCTGAGATTCGACGGTTTCTTTATCGCGCAATTCCAACAAACCGTTCATCACCGCCTTAACGACGTTTTTGGCCGCCCGGCTGCCGTTAATCTTGGTCAGCACATTGCGGACGCCGGCATACTCCAACACCGGCCGAACGCTGGAGCCGGCGATGACACCGGTACCCGGGCTGGCCGGCAGCAGCGTCACCTGCGTGGCGCGACTCTTGCCCACCACCGCGTGCGGGATTGTCTCGTCAACGACAGGGATGCGATGCAGGTTCTTCTTTGCATCCTTGACCGCCTTTTCAACCGCCGGCGGCACTTCGTTCGCTTTGCCGTAGCCGTAGCCGACGGTCCCGTTACGATCGCCAACTACCACCAGTGCGGAAAAACTCATGCGCCGCCCGCCTTTAACCACCTTAGAGTTGCGGAAGATCTTGACAACCGTATCTTCCAGCGGCTGGTCGGTCTGTATGTCTGTTCTGATTGCTTCCTCGGCCAACATTATCTCCAACACTAAACTCTGATTTGGGCTCTTCTTAAGTTCATCATACGTCTAAAAGGCAAGTCCCGCCTTGCGCGCCGCGTCGGCCAAGGCCTTGACACGGCCGTGATACCTGTAGCCATTGCGGTCAAAGCAAACCGCCTTGATCCCGACCTCGGTGGCCTGTTTGGCCAGCGCCTGGCCGACAATCTCAGCCGCTTCTTTGCTGCTGCCGGAATTAATGTTGTTCCGCAGCGACGTTGACATCGTGCTGCCGGACGCGAGTGTCACGCCGGCCCGATCATCGATGATCTGGGCATAAATATGCCGCGTCGATCTGAACACCACCAGACGCGGGCGCTCCGGCGTGCCGAACACATGTTTTCGCGAACGCCAGTTGCGGCGAATCTTGGCTTTTTGTATTCTTTCGTTCTGCATTCTTCTTTGTTTCCTGTCTTTCGGACGCGACCGGCCAGCCGGACGCCTCTGATTACCGAGAACCCTGTGAACCGATTAGCCGCCCGCGCCGAGGGCCTTGCCTTCCTTGCGGATAACATGCTCGTCGGCGTAGCGGATACCCTTGCCCTGATACGGCTCGGGCGGACGAAAGCGGCGTATGTCGGCGGTAAACTGACCCAGAACGTGCTTGTCTGGGCCGCTGACGGTAAAGACCGCCGGCACATCGTTACCCTTGGTCGCAGCCGTCTTGATCTCAACCTTGATATCCTTGGGAATCTTGATTTCGACCGGATGACAAAAGCCGACCTGCAACACCAGCTTGCCGCCCTGCTCTTTGACGTTATAGCCGGTTCCGAAGATTCGCATCTCGCGGCTGAATCCCTGGCTGACACCGACCACCATATTATGGACCAGTGCCCGCATGGTGCCATGCATCGCCTTAAGCGTACGATCCTGGCCGTCCGGGTTGCTCAGGACAACCGAATCATTCTCGACCGCGATTCCGATACCGGGATGGCAGGTCATCTGAAGCGTGCCCTTGGGGCCGGAAGCCTTGACCGTCTGGCCCTTCACGTCAACCGTGACGCCACTGGGTATTTGAATTGGTTTTTTTCCTATACGACTCATTTAACTCACCGTGCAAATCAGTTCACCGCCGACATTCTCAGCGCGGCATTTCTTATCGCTCTTTATTCCACGACTGGTGGATACAACACAGATGCCCAGACCGCCCAGTATCTCGGGCAGCGCTTCTTTGCCTTTGTAAACCCGACAACCCGGTCGGCTGACCCGGTCGATCGCGTGAATCACCGGCTTACCGTCCGGCGTGTACTTCAGCGCAATGCGAAGGATTCCCTGCTTGCCGTCATCGATACGGTCAACATCCAGAATATACCCTTCTTCTTTCAGCACCGCCGCGACGCCCTGGCAAACCTTGCTGGCAGCGACGTTGACATGCGGCTTACCCACGCGGCCGGCGTTGCGTATCCGCGTCAGCATATCCGCAATCGGATCACTCAAGCTCATCTATCGTACTCCACTGTAACCTGTTGGTTCTTCATTGACATAACAACATCGGCAAGCGAACGCCTACCAACTGGCCTTCTTGACGCCCGGGACAATGCCTTCGTTGGCCATCTTGCGAAAGCAAATGCGGCAGATCATAAACTTGCGATAAACCGCGCGGGCGCGCCCGCAAATCTGGCACCGCGTATAGCCGCGGCTGCGATACTTCGGCTTTTTCCTGGCTTTATTTTCAAGTGCCTTTGTGGACATAAAACAACTCCGATTTCAAATTCAACTTTGACCCGTTTAATCCATCGCCTTGAACGGCATCCCGAACAGCCGCAGCATCTCACGGGCTTCATCATCGCTGCCGGCCGTGGTCACAAACGTAATATTCATGCCCTGCTG
The DNA here is from genome assembly GCA_003567095.1 of Phycisphaerae bacterium. The sequence goes on along the minus strand of PXAQ01000126.1, from coordinate 3,677 downwards.
AACCTCGATCCGGGATGAATCAATTTCCGGAAACGCGCTCTGCTCATCTAGCCCCATCGAATAATTGCCGTTGCCGTCAAAGCCCTTCGGGTTCAGGCCGCGAAAGTCCTTGACCCGCGGAATCGTCAGGTTGATCAGCCGATCCAGGAACTCATACATCCGCTGCCGGCGAAGCGTAACCTTCAGGCCGGTCTTGTCGCCTTGGCGGACCTTAAAGTTTGACACACTTTTGCGGGCGGGGCAAATCATCGGCTTCTGGCCGGTGATCACGGTCATATCCCGCAGGGCCACCTCGAGGAACTTCTTGTCCTGCACCGCTTTGCCCACGCCCATCGAGACCACAATCTTTTCCAGACGCGGTATCGCCATCACCGTCGAGTACCCGTACTTCTCGCGGAGGGCCGGAGCAATCTTACTTTTGTACGTATCATTTAAGCGAGCCATCGCACACCTTTATTCCTGCTCAGTTGATTATTTCTTTTGTGCCCTGACGACCACGTCGATTTCGGTCCCGTCGACGGCCACACGCTTTTTGGTGCCCTTGTCGTCCGTCGTGAAACGTACCCGCGACCCGCGGGAGCTTTTCGGGTTGACCGGCAGGACATTGCTGATATGGATGGGCCGTTCGACCCGAATCCGTCCGCCCTGAGGGTTCCGCTGAGTCGGCCGGACGTGCTTGTGAGCCATATTTACGCCCGCCACCAGCACACGGTCCTTGTCCAGCAGCACCCGCATCACCTTGCCGGTAACGCCCTTGTCATCGCCGCTGATCACTTCAACCAGATCGCCTTTTTTTACATGCCTTGTCATAATTTACACTTTCACTCCGAGAATCCGCGTTACACCACTTCGCCGGCCAGCGAGATAATCTTCATAAAGTTCTTTTCCCGCAGCTCACGCGCCACAGCGCCGAAAATGCGGGTGCCAACCGGATTGTTTTCCGCGTCGATAATGACCGCCGCATTGCTGTCAAACCGCACATAGCTGCCGTCCGCACGCCGCACAGGGTACTTGGTGCGAATAATGACGCACTTGTGCACCTTTTTCTTATCCAACTGGCAGTTCGGCAGATGCTTTTTGATCGCTATCGTAACCACATCGCCCACCGTCGCCGTCGGACGCGTGTACTTTCCCTTGCCGGAGCTGCCCCGACCCAGCACCTTGATACACTGGGCTTCTCTGACACCGCTGTTATCGGCAATTTGCAACATCGTTTCTTGTTGAATCAATGGTCTGCCCTTTATTCAATGACTGCCTTGCTCACAATATTTACCAACCGCCAACTGATCATCTTGCTGACCGGGCGGCACTGGGCGATATTGACAATATCCCCGACGCCGGCGGCGTTTTTCGGGTCATGCACCCCCAGCTTGGTCCGCCGGCGGATATACTTGCCGTACATCGGGTGCTTGACCAGATAATCAATCTGTACCGTGATGCTCTTGTCGCCGCGCTTGCTCGTCACCACAGCGCGTCGGGTTTTTTGCGTCTTTTTTGTTTCGGTTTCCATGCCGTTACTGGCCCTTCAACTCTTCTTGCCTCATGATTGTTTTAAGCCTGGCGATGTCGCGACGGACGTCACGAATCGCATGCCGATTTTCGAGATTCTCCGTCACGGCCTGACAGCGCAGATCATACAGTTTCCGCTGGAAATCCTGCAGCTTTTCCTGCCGTTCATCGGGTCGCAACTCGCGTATTTGTGTAGCCTTCATAGGTACCTCATCTATCCTATAGTATGCCGACGGGTGACAAAACGACAGCGTACCGGCATCTTATGAGCCACACGCAGCAGCGCGGCCTTGGCCACTTCTTCGTCTACACCGCCGATTTCATACAACACCGTTCCGGGCCTGATGACCGCCACCCAGCCCTCAATTTCCGCTTTGCCTTTTCCCATGCGGGTCTCCAGCGGCTTGGACGAATACGAATGATCCGGGAAAATCCGAATATACACTTTGCCCTCGCGCTTGAGGTAATGCGTCGCCGCAATACGCCCGGCCTCAATCTGACGTCCTGTGATCCAGTGCGCCTCGAGCGACTGGAGGCCGTACTCGCCGAACGCCACATAATTGCGGCGGCTGGCGTTGCCTTTCATCGTCCCGCGCTGATGCTTGCGGTATTTCACTCGTTTCGGCATCAAGGCCATAACTCAAATCCTTATGATATCAGGGTTAACTGTTCTCTGTCGATTCCTGCGAGGCGGTCGGCTCGGTCTGGGCCGGCGTGGGAGCCGGTGTTTCGGCCGGTTTGGCCGACGGCCCTGTGCGTGTCTGGCTCGTGCGACTGCGGCCGCGCGGCTTGCCGCCGCCCCGGGGGGGGCGCTTGCGGCGATCAGGGCGCTGAATCGGGACAATCTCTTCGCCGAACTTGCCTTTGAAAATCCATACTTTTATACCGATCTTGCCGTATGTGGTCCGCGCTTCGCAATTGGCGTAGTCCACATTGGCGTCCAGCGTATGCAGCGGGATACTGCCGCGCTTTTGAACTTCACTGCGGGCGATTTCCGCGCCGCCCAGCCGACCGCTGACGATAATCTTGACCCCTTTAGCCCCGGCGTTCATCGTCTGCTCGCAGGCCATCTTGGTCGCCCGCCGAAACGACGCCCGCTTCTTGAGCTGGGCGGCAATATTCTCGCCAACCAGCCGCGCATCTAAGGCTGGGTCTTTAATTTCAATCACGTTGACATTGATTTTCCGATCAATCAGGGCTTCCAGTTCCTCACGAAGCTTGTCCACTTCAGCCCCGCGTGGACCGATAACCAGCCCCGGCCGGGCGGTATGAATGGTCACTTTGACCTCGTTTCGGGTTCGCGCGATTTCCGTCTTGGACACCGCCGCAAACGGCGGCTGCTCATTAAACTTCTTGTTGACATACGCACGAATCTTGAAGTCTTCCACCAGAAATTCACCGTAGTTGGCCTTCGGCGCAAACCACGTGCTCTGCCAGTTGAGCGTGATGCCGGTTCTAAACCCGATTGGTGATGTTTTTTGACCCATACTATATCCGTTTCTCTGTTATAGCTCAGCTACCGTAACATGTAAATGACTGGCTTCCTTGCGAATCGGATGCGCCCGCCCGCGATCTTTGGCCCGCCAGGCCTTTGTACCCAGCCGACGGCCGGCCTGATCGACACGCGCCTCGAGCACAACCAATTCATCCTTGTCCGCTTCCTGCTCCTCGGCGTTTGCAATCGCGCTGTGGAGCACCTTCTTGAACGCCTCAGCGGCCCGCTTATGCGTAAACGTCAGCACATCCAGCGCATCCTGCACATCGCGTCCGTTGATCAGGCCGGTGATCAACCGGGCTTTCCGCGCCGACATCGGGGCATAGCGATAACTGGCTCGCCACTCGGAGATATCATTGACCTCAACGCCCAACCCCTCGGCCAGATGTTCGACATCCTGTCGCGTGGGGATCGGCTTATACAGGCCGCGCCGCCAGTTGGCTATCGCCGTAGCCGCCTCCGCGGCACTGGTCCCGCCGCGGGCAACATGCTCGGCCAGCACACGATCGTTAACCCGCAGCTGTGTGCAAATTTGATTCAGCTTTTTTCCGCTTAACATAATCTCAACCTTATCAGTGTTATCCCACAGGTCTTTTCGCGCACAGGCAAAAATCCCGTCTTATCGCTTGCTTCCCGCATGGCCTCGGAAATTCCGCGTCAGCGAAAATTCGCC
>PXAQ01000169.1 GCA_003567095.1 Phycisphaerae bacterium | reverse complement strand
CGCCGGTCCTGAGGGCGTGATCGATGGCTTTGTTGAGCTGTTCGTTGTCAAAAAACGACCCGTCGCGGATTGCGACACTGATCCGCACCGAGTCCTGATACACAATGCGTCCGGCCCCGATATTCTGGTGGCCGACCTCACTGTTGCCCATCGTCCCTTCCGGCAGCCCCACATCCTCGCCGTAGGTCCGCACCAGACAATTGGGATACTCGGCCATCAGCTTCGCATCCACCGGCGGCTTGGCCAGCTTAATGGCGTTATAGTCATCTTCTTTCGGATTGGGATTATACCCCCACCCGTCACGAATAATCATTACACAGGGACGCTTGCGCAGCGTCACATTGGGATTGCTCATCACAGACCTTTCTATCTTCATATACAACTGGTTTTCAATAACAATACACAGAAGATAGACTATAAAATAAGCCGCCCGGCGTGTCAATCGCCGATTCCGGATTCCGTCATCTCCCGAAATCATGTTTTCGGGTCGATTTAGGCTTATATTTCCCGGCATTCTTCGATTTTTTTTGACACAGGGCGCATTTTTAGTTACACTTAGGCACTTATTTTGTCCGATGAGTTAAAAAAATACCACAGACGCCGGGCTTTGTGAATTTGAAAGGATCGTATTAATGACCGGATTTCTCTGTATTCGCGTTTGCATTGTGAGTGTGCTGGCCGTTGCGGGACTTATGCTCAGCGGCTGCGCGCCGTTTGAGACGACCGAAACACCCTCAGAGCGTCAACTGGCCTCCCAGGAGCTGGACGAGCAGCGTCAACTGGCCGTCAGCCTGTATGTAGACGCGATGATGCTCAATGACTTGGACGACTACGCCGAGGCCCTGCTGAAACTGGAGCAGGCCACCGAGGCCGACAGCGAGTTTGCCCTGGCCTTCTCACTAAAGGGCGATTTATACCAACAATTGGAACAATATGAGCAAAGCGCCGACGCCTATGAGCGGGCCACGACACTGGATCCGTGGTCTTTTTCAGACTTTTTGAACCTAGGCACTGTCAGCCGCATTCTCGAACAATATACGCGGGCCGCGCGGGCATTTGTCGCCGCCAGCCGGCTGGATCCTGAACACTATGAGGCGCATATCGGTGCGGCCCGGAGCTTTTTTGACCTGGACGATTTGGAGCAGGCGCGGGAATTTGCCCAAAAGGCTCGAGACATTAACCCCGACCAGCCCGATGCCGAACGGGTGCTCGGCGATATTTTTGACCAGCAACGAGAGCCGCTTGAGGCGATAAACGCCTACCGGCGCGTCCTCGAATTGAAGGGCAACGAGCCGGATATTATGATTCGCCTGGCCCGGTCCTATCTGCGGGCCGATCGTTTCAGCTCCGCCAAAGAACTGCTGCAGGATGTGCTTGAGCAGGAACCCGACAACGCCCTGGCGTTTCAGTATCTCGGCTTTGCCCAGTTGCGGCTCAAACAGACCGAGGAAGCCATAGAAAGCTATCAACTGGCGGTGCGGCTGGGCAATGACGACTGGATGGCCCACAAAAGCCTGGGCGTGGCCTATATGATCCGGGCAATCCAGCAGGACAATGACGAACGCATCAAAGCGCTGGCTGTCGAGCAATGGACGATATCGCTGCAGATCAACCCCGATCAGCCGCAGTTGAATGAGTTAATGGCCCGATACAATTGATCGCCCCCCTGCCGCTATGACCACCTCGTCGCCCCCAAAAACCAACCGACAACCGCCTGGCCATCGACTCAATGCGGGCGACGCTGTGATCTTCCTGTCCATCACACTTGTCGGCGCGGTCGGTGATGTGTGGTCCAAGTACGCCGTCTTTCGCTGGCTGGAAGAGCTGCCAACCCGGCAGTACACCTTCATTGACGGATTCCTGCGATTTATAAAGGCTGAAAATCCCGGTGCAGCATTCAGTCTGTTTGAAGGGATGACATGGCTTTTTATCGCGATTTCAATCGTCGCGCTGGGGGTGATCCATATACTTTTTGTGCTCGGCCGGCTCAAACCCCGCCTGATGCTTGCGGCCGTGGCCTGCCTGAACGCCGGCATTCTGGGCAACCTGTACGACCGCTTGTTTAACGACGGACGCGTGCGGGATTTTATCGATGTATCCATCGGCAGCTATCACTGGCCGACGTTCAACGTAGCCGACTCGCTGCTGTGCATCGGTGTCGCTCTGCTGGTGTTGGCCAACCTTACAAGCCCAACTGATCAAACACCTGCTCGGCCACATAAAGCGGCGTCCTGAGCCCCGCAGCCAGGGCAATCGCATCCGACGGGCGGCTGTCAATCGTGATTACCTGCTCGCCCCGCTGCACATGGACCATCGCAAAAAAGGTGTGTTCGCGCAGATCATTGATGACAATTTTGGCAATGTGTCCGCCCATTTGTTCAATGACCTGCTCGAGCAAATCGTGCGTCAGCGGCCGCGGCAGCATCACGCCCTTGAGACGGCGATCAATGGCAAGAATCTCCGGCATCCCGATCACAATCGGAAAACTGCGCTGCCCGTCCACCTCCCGCAGCACAATAATCTGCTGATCGACTTCCTCGTTGATAATAATCTGCGCCAGTTCGACTTCAATATCCATAGATTCCCTTTCCGCTGTATCGAAGAATAGAAACCATGAAGAACATGAAGCACACGAAGTCTTTTTTTATCATTTGATTCTTCATGATCGTCATGCACTTCATGGTTAAATTTACGGTTTCAATTCGGCCAGATGTTTTTCGACGGCTTCAAGCTGGTCGGTCAATTCTTTGAGTTTTTGCCGCGACTGGGCGACCACCTCCGGCTTGGCCCGACTAACAAAGTTCTCATTATTAAGTTTGGCCTGCAGCGGCCGCAAGCCCTTTTCGATAAAGTCTTTCTGCTTTTGCAGGCGCTGCCGCTCGGCCTCGGGATCGATGACATCATGGACATAAATCTGCACATCCTCAACAATCGCCGCCGCGGCGTTGGCCGGCTTTTCAAGGCCTGGGGCAATGTGCAGCGCCTCGGCGCCGGCAAGCTGGCTGATCAGCTCTGAATGCTCGGCCAGCATAGCACATACCGCCTCCGGTGCAGCCGCCGAGACCGTCAGCAGCCGGGACGGCGCGATCGTGTACTGGCTGCGCACATCGCGAATCGAACGAATGACATGTTGTATCAAATCAATTTCTCTTTCACACGCCTCGTCGATAGGCTCGTCCAAACGCTCGGGCCAGGGCGCGATCATCAACGCCTCGCCCACCGCCGGCTGGGCTATCCCATTCAGGCCTCGCCGCGGCACAACGGCATTTAAGTTCTGATAAATCCCCTCGGTGATAAACGGCATAAACGGATGCAGCAGCCGCAACACCTGATCCAGCACAAACGCCAGCACATTCTGAGCAATCGGCTTCTGAGCCGCATCCTGCATCCGCGGCTTGGACCATTCCAGGTACCAGTCACAAAAATCGTTCCAGAAAAACCGATACAGCTCGTTGATCGGCTCGTTGAATTTATAGCCGTCAATGGCCTCGGTCACCGCCCGTATCGTTCGGCCCAGCCGCGAGAGAATCCACCGATCGGTGATGTCCATATTATTCGCGTCAAAGGCCGCCGGGTCGTTACCCGCCAGGTTCATCATCGCAAACCGCGAGGCGTTCCAGAGCTTGTTACAGAAGCTGCGGCCCACATCAAATTTCGGCGACGTGTTGACCGTCCGCCCATCCGGCAGCGTCAGCGGCGCCACCGGCATCCGCACATCCTGCGTGTCGGTGGTCATACTGGCCAGCGTAAAGCGCATCGCGTCGGCGCCGTGGCTGTCAATGGCCACCAATGGGTCGATGCCGTTGCCCAGGCTCTTGCTCATCTTGCGCCCCTGGCCGTCCTGGATCATCGCATGGATATACACATCCGAAAACGGGATATCGCCGAGGCAGTACTGGCCCATCATCACCATCCGCGACACCCACAGCGTAATAATCTCCCGCGCCGTACACAGAACATCCGTCGGATAAAACGTCTTTAACTCATCCGTCGCGTCCGGCCACCCCAGCGTACTGAACGGCCACAACGCCGAGGAAAACCATGTATCCAGCACATCGTCGTCACGAGTAAAACCTCGTGATTCTATAGCAGTAACAACCTCAGTATCATCAGGTTGATAAACGCAAATGAACCAAGCAGGATATTCTTCTTCTATATCTCGATGGCCAAAGCCAATGCGGGGACGACCTTTAACAGCGATCCTGCCTTGCTTTGCCCAATCATCTAACGTTTGTAGAAAAGAGTTAAAATCTCCTTCTGGTTCTAAGAAGCCAGCAAGTATCTGGCTTTTCCAGACCGGAATCTGATGCCCCCACCAAAGTTGTCGGCTAATCGGCCAGTCGCGCAGGTTCTCCAGCCAGGTCTGATAGGTCTTGCTGTACCGTTCGGGATGAAATTTCAGCCGCCCTTCCAGCAATGGCACCAGCGCCAGCCCGGCCAGCGAATTAACCGGCACATCCGTATCTTTGAGATAGACAACCCCGTCAAGCGTATGGGTCTGACATTTGACATTTGACATTTGACATTTGACATTGTCAATCGGCTTTTTGACCGCCACATACCACTGGTCCGACAGATACGGCTCAATCGGCACATGGCTGCGATAGCTGTGGCCGACCTCATGGGCATAGTCCCGCACCTGCTCGAGCAGTTTTTCCTGCCGAAACCACTCGACAATCGCCTCCCGCGCCTCAAAACGATCCATCCCCAACAGAAACTGTGCATCCTCGCCGACATCCTGCCAGCCGTGCCTGTCGCTGATCGTTCCGTCCGGGGCCATCACGTTTATCACGTCGAGGTTATGCCGCTGGCCGATCTCCCAGTCATTCGGATCGTGTGCCGGGGTGACCTTCAAGAAGCCGGTCGAGAACCGGGCCTTCTCATCGGCGCTGTCCGGATCGGGCAGCACAACGTGCTCATCGGCGACAATCGGTATCAGCCGACCGACAATCGGCAGCCGCACCATCTTGCCGACCAGGTATTTGGCCCGCGGATCGTTGGGATTGATCGCCACAGCCGTATCGCCGAGCATCGTCTCCGGCCGCGTCGTCGCTACCGTTACATGCTCAATCCGTATCACGGGCATCTTGCCCGTGTTCGTATCACGGGCATCTTGCCCGTGAGTTAAATCAGCCGCTTCATTTACGGCCTGGAAGGTCGTACCGCCGCCGACCCAAGGCCAATCCCGGAGATCGGCTTTCGAAGGATTTTTCAAAACATATGTAATTTGATTCCACAAATCCTCTTCATCACGAATCAAGTGGTCGTAATATTCCGGCATCCACAATTTACCCTCACGGCCAATTGCTTTATTGATTTCCTTCGCCGTAAAAGACTTCCATGAATGCAGGATCTCGGACAATTCGTTCCCCTCACACGGCTTGACGATTACATGGATATGATTCGGCATAACAGCCCATGCAATTAAATCATATCTTTGTCCATCGAAATGATTGAGGGCTTTGGTTGCGATTTCGGCCGCTCGTCGGTCGTGCAACACACACTCGCCGCGGCCCGCATCAAGATAGGATTCAATTCGCTCACTGTAAAGTCGTTCAAGCTCTTTTCGTTCAAAGTCAGTCAGTTCACGTTTTTGATCCTCAGCTCGCTGCAAAATGCTCTGACGCTCTAATCTCCATCCTTCGAGTATATGTGCAGGTACAGAGTCTGCTAATCTAAACGATACCGCATAGATCGCACCTTCCTTTGTCCAATGCGGCAGGCGGGCGCCTTCGCGTTTATGGACAGCAGCTTCCACGGGAGCAACGCCTGTGTGCTCTCGTATCACGGGCATCTTGCCCGTGCTGTTATTACTCACGGGCGGGACGCCCGTGCTACATTCCACCGGCGCCTCCAACGGATACTTCAAATACCAGAAGAACCCCTGCACGTTCTGGTGTTCGACCTCGTCATCGGCCAGCACCGTCTGCGTGGCCGGGTCCCAGTTGACCAGGCGCTTGCCGCGATAGATCAGGTCATCCTTGAAAAGATTAAAGAAATTCGTCCGCACCGCCTTGGCACAGACCTCATCCATCGTGAACCGCGTTCGGTCCCAGTCGCACGAGCAGCCCATCTTCTTGAGCTGTCCCAGAATTCGCGCTTCGTACTCGTCCTTCCACGATTGGACTTTTTCAAGAAACTGCGAGCGCCCCCGCTCTCCCTCCCGTTCCAATTGCTTATAATCCACCAGCGACGGCTTGCCCTCGGCCTTGAGCCGTTTGTCCACCACCGTCTGCGTGGCGATGCCCGCATGATCCGTGCCCGGCATCCACAGCGTATTGAACCCCTGCATCCGCCGCATCCGGATCAGGATATCCTGCAGCGTATTGTTCAGCGCATGGCCCAAATGCAGCGCCGCGGTGACATTCGGCGGCGGAATCACAATCGTAAAGCTGTCCTTTTGCCCCCCCCCCGTCGCATCGGCACAACCATACCGACCCTCCTGCCAGATTCGCTCAGCCAACGCCTCGACCTGTCCAGGCTCATAAACTTTCGCCATCTCCTGCATCATCAATCCCAAAATAATTTCGTAAAACACGATTAACATTCAGTCTATTACACGACTGCACCAATAAAAAAGCCCCGGCCGGAAAACCCCGCCGGGACTTGTATTGTAAACACATCAGCCGTAATGTAAAGTCCGATGCTCAAAACCGGACAAACCCACCCCGCAGGGTGGGCTTTAGCCGTCGTCCTGGTTAATCCAGCTTCAGCGTCATTAGGAACTCGGCGTTGGAGCGAGTCTTGGACAGGCGGTTTTTGAGCAGCTCGACCGCTTCGATAATATTCATCTCGCTGAGCACCTTGCGCAGTCGATAGGCCAGTTCCAGTTCCTTCGGATCCAGCAACAGTTCTTCACGGCGCGTGCCGCTGCGGCTGATATCAATCGACGGAAAGATGCGCCGCTCCACCAGCCTGCGGTCCAGGTGGAGTTCCATATTGCCGGTGGCCTTGAACTCTTCAAAAATCACTTCGTCCATCTTCGAGCCGGTATCGACCAGCGCGGTGGCCAGAATCGTCAGCGAACCGCCGAATTCGATGTTACGGG
>PXAQ01000069.1 GCA_003567095.1 Phycisphaerae bacterium | reverse complement strand
CGTAACGTCAGCGGCGCAAGTTTTTGGAACGATTATACGGAAAATGGACGGAAAATCGAAAATCAGACGGAAAAAGCCCCCGCTGATCAGCAAGGGGCTTTGTCGTAAATCTTTGTTTTCAAATGCTTTGTGTGGAAACTGGGGTACAGGGATTCGAACCCCAACTAACTGATCCAGAGTCAGTCGTGCTACCGTTACACTATACCCCAATGAATTAACCACGACGCGCCAATCTTGACTTCGCCGGTAGTTCTACAGCCTGCGCCAAAGAGCGGCAATAGACCCTACAATCGCATTCCACTGCATGTGTCCTTACAGTACACAAGACAGGACGGTATTGCAAGAAAATAAAAGGCAAAATCGAGGCTGTTGTCGATTTGGCAGGCCCAGGAGCCTTTAGGGCATTGACTCACAATGCGTATGACACACCAACAGATCAAATCCATCTGTAAAACCGAGGGGATAACGCGCGAAAAATAATCCAAATCGGTATTATACTGATCGCGATTGAGTTTTCCCGTTCCTGCGCGGCTATTTAGTTTTGCTGTATTCAGTGACGGGCTTTCTCGCGGGAATTTTCTTATCCGGCCGCCTGGGAGGGGTCTTTGGCGCTCTGGCTGGCGGCGGTGTAGGCGTTCACAATATTTTCAATCATCGTGCTGACCCCGCACTGCTGCTGCAAAAACGCTTGTGCCCCCTGGGCCAGTTGGCGCGCTGTGTCGCGCTGGTTGAGCAGGCGTTTGAGGCAGCCGTAAATGCTCAGCTCGTCGGTCGGGTCCCACAGAGCGGCGGTCTGCCCGTCTTTGAGCAATCCGCTGGTCGGGTCGTTTGCCCCGGCAATCGCCATCCCCACCCCCATCGCCTCCAGCAGTTGGGCATTGAATTGGCCGCGGTCTTTGAGGTGCAAAAACAAATCCGCCCCGGCCAGCACCGACCGCAGCGGCCGCATCAGCGGTACAATGGTTACCAGCGGTGTCAAGCCCAGCGTGCGGATCTGCCGGCGAATTGCCGGCTCGGCCTTGCCCGAGCCCATCAGCACCAGCATCAGCTCGTCCCCATCCAGGGCCAGGTGCCGCACAGCGGCCAACAGCGGCTCAAAAACCCGCGCTTCATCCAGCGGATGCACCGCGATCAGGCTGGCCGGCCGATCCACCCGCCCAAAACACGCGCACGTCTCTTCGACAAAGCTGCCGATGGGCACAGGGTCGATCCGATCACGCAGCGATGGAAACGACGCAGAAACATGCTTAACCAGCACCTCCGACGGCGCCAGGAGCCGTCGGGCATGAAAAATCGGTTTTCGGCAGCGACTGAATCGCTTGGGGCGACCGTGAAAAGTAACGACAAACGGCACCTCAAGCGCCTCGGACAGCATCGCCGCCAGCTCTGTCTGGCCGGGGAAAAAGGTGTGAATGACGGTCGGCTTGAACCGTTTGAGCCGATCCAGCAGAATCCGCCGGTTGGTCGCGTTGAAAATCCCCAGCCGCAGCGCAGGGTGTTCGATCTTTTCAATCGTCGGAAAATCCAGCAGGGCGGTATCGATATCGCCCGGACAAACCACCGCCGCAACGTGGCCCAAATCCGCCAGCCCCACCAGAATTCGCCTCAGGTAGCCGCCGTAGTCGGCATAGACCGCCTCATCGACCAGCAGCACCGGCCGTATGACCATCACGCTCTGTGACTCGTTTTCCGCCATATCGCTATCGTCTCTGACTTCTAAATCCGTCCCTGCGAGGCCTTCAAGATCGCCTCGAGCTTTTCCAGCTCGCCGGGGCGGATATGATAACAGCGCCCGTCATCGGGAAACGATCCGTCGCGCACCTGCCGGGCATAGGCCGCAATCGCCGCGGTCATCGGCTCGGCAAGCTGTCCGAACGAACGGGCGAACTTGGGCATCTTGCCCTCGCTAAGCCCCAGGATATCGGTGATGATCAAAATCTGCCCGTCGCAGTCCGGCCCCGAGCCGCAACTGATCACGGGCACGGGGCTTTCGGCGGTGACAATTTTGGACACTTCCCGCGCGGTGCCTTCCAGCAGCAGCGACGAGGCGCCGGCCTGAACCATCTTGCGCGCCAGGTCCACCAGCTCCCAGGCCAGATCCGCCGTGGTGCCCTCGGCCCGCAAGCGTCCCAGCCGGGTGATGCTCTGCGGGCGAATGCCGATATGGGCCATCACCGCCATCCCGGCGTCGCTGACGGCCCGCACGACATCCAGATGCGCCGCGGTGGCCTCGATCTTGACCACCTGCGCCCCGGCGTCCCGCACAAATCGCCCCGCGTTGACAACCGCCTCGCCAATCGCGGTCTGGTACGACAAAAACGGCATATCCGCCACCAGGCACACGTTCGGCGCCCCTCGCCGCACGCCGGCGGTCAGCGTCGTCATCAAATCCATCGTCGCCGGCAGCGTCGAGTCGTGCCCCAGCAGCACCTGCGCCGCCGAGTCGCCGACGAGAATTATCTCCACCCCCGCCGCCGCAACCAGCCGCGCGGTCGTGTAGTCATAACAACTGACCGCCGCGAACCGCTGTCCGCTGCGCTTAAACTCCAGCAAATCACAAATCGATATTCGCTTGTCAGTCAATCCGATTCCCCTAAAAAAAGTCCACAGACAACCCAAGGTTGTCCTAGTATATCCTATTTTCCCGGCATTCAACAGCTTTTTCCCTGCGCTGCGGCGCAAGTGCCGGCGTCGACAGGCTCTGTACGAAGAATATGACATCGACAGGGGAATAGATACAAAAAATATTAAACTATAGTCTTGACTTCAAATCGATTTTATGGAAGATAATCGCGTCTTCATGACAATTTTGCAGTGTGATGTGCAGTCATTTTTGTGTGACCTTGTGGAACGCTCACGTGCTCGATAAACTGCATCTAAAATTACTTTTATTAAGGAGATGGTTATGGTACAAGCAGTCGCGTTAATGTGTGTTTTTGGCTTGGGGATGTGTTTTTCGCTGTTGGGCTCGATCAGTGTCAAGCTGATGCCTCGCCTGAATATCGACCAAGGCAAATTCGGTACGTTGATCTCAATCTTTATGTTCACCTGTCTGATTGCTTCGCTGATTATGGGGGTGATCGTCGATTCGATCGGCTACAAACCGGTAGCGATTTTCGGCTTTGTGGTTACCGCGATCTGTATTTTTGTTTTCGCGCAGGGCAAGACGTTTACGACCGTTGCCGTCCCGTGTCTATTGCTGGGATTCGGCGCGATGGCGTTGAATACGGTCGGCAACACGCTTATCCCGCAGGTTCTTTTTAGGGGAGAAAATGTGGCTGCTGCGCTCAATATGGGCAACGTATTCTTCGGGCTGGGCCTGTTCATTACGCCGCTGATTGTCAGCTTTTTGTTCCGCAAAACCACCTATGAAATTGCAATTTCGGTACTGGCGGTCATCGTCTTTTTACCGGTCATTTTGGCCCTCTTTGCCAGATATCCGGAGATTCCTGCCGGCTTTGCGATCGGCGACGCCTTTGGCCTGCTCATCCAGCCGGTGGTCCTGATAGCGGCCCTGGCGCTGTTCTGCTACATGAGCCTTGAAGTGTCCTTTTGCAACTGGCTTCCGTCGTACGGCAAAGAAGTGTTCAGCCGGGACTTTCCGTCGATGAGCGCCGAAGCTACCGACGCATCCGCACAGCAGGTGCTGTCGATTTTCGCCATCGCAATGATGGCCGGACGTTTGCTGGCCAGCCAGATCGCCATGATCACGGATTACGGAAGCTGGTTTATCGCCGGGGCGGGATTATTGATGGGACTGATCATCCTCGGGATGATGAAAAGCTCGGCATTGTGGACCAGTGCTTTGGCTGTGTGTGCCGGGGTGGCCTTTGCACCTGTTTTCCCGACGGTTGTAGGGGTTACGTTTGACAAGCATCCAATCCATACAGGCAGCGTGTTCGGCATCATTTTCGCGGTCGGGCTTTTTGGCGGCGTGGTGGTCCCCAAAGCCATGGGCAATTTGTCCAAAGGTTCATCCATCCAGAAAAGCCTGAAACTGCTGGTTCCGCTCTGCGTGGGGCTGCTTGTGCTGGCGCTGATTCTCGGACAGATTGAAGGCATTGCTGTCGAATAAGTCAAAAAAGTAAAAGCAAGTCGATTTTTACGCCGCGGTCTGGCACGATGGTGCCGGCCGCGGTATTTTTTTGGGAATTTTTCTTGAATGAAGGCCAAAAGGTGTGTACACTACTTGCGACTGAGTTGCAAATAGACAGTACGACTTAACAGGGACCACTGATGACGCTGGGCCAACGGTTACGACATATCGGGTGGGAATTGTGGGCACACAGCCCGTTTACGCTGCTGGGAGCGGCGGCGGGGATTGTGTTTATGTTGCTGTTTCGCAATATCACCCCGGACACGGCCCGAGGCCTGTTTGCGGTCTTTCATCCGTTGCATGTCTTTTTGAGCGCGATGGTCACCGCGGCACTGTTCCGGCTGCATCGCAAGGCAGCCAGTTTTTTGATTATTTTGGTGATCGGGTTTGTCGGCTCTATCGGCATCTCGACACTCAGCGACAGCGTGCTGCCGTTCCTGGGCCAGTCCATTTTGGGCGCAGCGATTCCGACGCACGCAGCCCTGCACGACTGTCCGATCCACGGGCACGGGGCCGATTGCGACCATGACCATGACCATGACAACGACAGCGCACATGCCCACGCGCACGGCCATGAGCCGCATTTGCATCTGGGGTTTATCGAAGAGTGGTTTTTAGTGTTGCCGGCGGCGATTTTGGGGGTGGTCGCGGCCTATTTCCGCCCACAGACGAAAATTCCCCACGCCGGGCACCTGTTTGTCAGCACGTGGGCCTCGGCCAGCTTTATGCTGATGAACAGTCCCGAGACCCTCACGCCGCTACTTCTTTTGGGGATGTTTATTGCCCTGTTTGTCGCGGTGTGGATTCCGTGCTGTCTGAGCGATATCGTCTTTCCGACGCTGTTTTTGCGAGCCGACGGCGCTCACCTGGGCCGTCACGGCTGTCTGTTGTGCAAAACGCACGACCCGCAAGACAGCGCCGATAAGGAAAAAACAGATGACATTGAAACCTGATCAACAAGCGATTGCGCTGCTGCGCGAAAACCGCCTGCGCGCCACCGGCGGGCGGGTGGCGGTGCTGGCAACGCTGCTGGGGGCCGGACGGCCCTTGACCCGGCAGCAAATCGCCGACCGGCTCGGTACCCACGCGCCGGACAAGGCGACGATCTACCGCGCGCTGCAGCGGCTGGTTGACAGCGACCTGGTGCATCGGGCATTTGTCCAGCAGCGGCAATGGTATTTTGAGCCGGCCCACCGCTGCGGCGCGACCCAATGCCACCCGCATTTTACCTGTGTCCAGTGTCGCCGTACCGACTGTCTGCACGACGTGGCCGCGGCGCTGGTGACGCTGCCCGACGGGATGACACTGCTTCGCCAACAAATACGAATTGAGGGGATTTGCGCATCGTGCTGCGACAACTGAACACACTCTGTTTTTGGCGTCAGGCGCTGTGGTGCGTCGCGATGGCCGGCTTTCTGGCCGCGGCGATGCAGGTGGCCGTTCCCCTGCACGCCCAGGCGTGCAGGAGCCAGTGTCATTGCCCCGATGCATCTGAAATATCACAAGCACCGGACCTCCCGCAGCACGACGCGGACAACTGCGCCGTCTGTCAGTTCATTTTCGGCCCGTCCGGCTGCACCCTGCCGCCGATCCCGCCGAGTGGGCAGTGGATACCTGATGTACAGTTCATCCAGGCGCGCTGCGACAGCACGCCCAAGACATACGCACTGCCGTTTGACCTCATTGCCCGTCCCCCGCCCGGGCCATCCTGTTAGTCTATTTTTGTATTTATCTGAGCTTGCCAGACAGCACTCACCCTGCGCCCGCACTGATGAGCCGGCCTCCGTGAGTATGTCAAGCTGCATGGTACGCACAACCGACGACTATGGTCTACATTGATATGGGAGAATGATTATGATGATTTCGCATATAATAAAAACAGCCGGATGCGTCTTGATAGTTTTCATGATTTCCTGCCCCGCCTGGGGCCATGTTAATCATGCGCATTTCGGCGTTGACGACTCGGGACAACTGGTTGTCGTAGAGCTGCAAACAGGACACCATTGGTCAGCGTTCCACATGCACCCGATTTATGACTTCGGAGACGGCACGTGGCTGTTTGAAGCGGATATTTGCCTGAATTCGGCGCGACAGCCGGACGGGCGTTTTCATCTTGGCACCGGCGCCCCGCACGCCGACAGCCCGGACTGGAATATTCATTTAAAACGCATGGCGTTTCCGGAAACGGATTTTTTTCGCGTGGTGACTAAACCGGGACCGGTGACCGTCCTGCAGGAAAACGAGGCAATGTTTGAATTGCCCACAAACTGGGCGACTCACTGGCCCGATGAATATGGCAGACAGCCCGGCGATGAACATTATGAGGGTACATGGCGCTTTCACTACCATCTCTACTTTCAAGCCAGAGGACAAGCGAACCAGGAGTTCTCGACCACCTTTACAGTCGTTGATGAGGGCGTCACCGGGTACACCGACTCCGATCCGTTCACAATGACATTCGTGACTGTTCCCGAACCGGCAGCCCTGATCCTTTTCGGTGCGGGTGGATTGCTTGGGTTGCGTCGCCGCCGTTGATTCTTTTTTGAAAAGGCATTCTTGATGAAAGTCTTTCGGTCCATGCATCAACAAAGCAGTCAACAAACCCTTGGGGCGCAGGGCATGAGGGTTCCGCGCCCTGCGCCTTTGGGCAAAACGAATCCGGCGTCTGGATTTACTCTGATTGAGCTGCTGGTGGTGATTGCCGTCATTGCCGTGCTGCTGTCGATTGTGATGCCATCGCTGCGCGAAGCGCGTCGGGTGGCTCAGCATCTGGTCTGTTCGAGCAATCTGCGTCAGATGGGCATCGCGCTGACGGCGTATCGCTTTGAGAACGATGACCGACTGCCGTCCAGTTCACACGACCCGGCCGGCTACTGGCTTTACCAATTGACAGCATACCCACAGGAGGCGTTGCTGTTTCGCTGTCCATCCGATCACGAAGAGCCGTTTGTCGATTGGCATCTGCCGCTGGACGAACAGCCCGACGAAATCGACCAGATG
>PXAQ01000268.1 GCA_003567095.1 Phycisphaerae bacterium | reverse complement strand
TCACTTCGTCCATCTTCGAGCCGGTATCGACCAGCGCGGTGGCCAGAATCGTCAGCGAACCGCCGAATTCGATGTTACGGGCCGCCCCGAAGAATCGTTTGGGCATCTGCATCGCGTTAGCGTCCACACCACCGGTCAGAATCTTGCCCGAATGCGGCATTTCAGTATTGTACGCACGCGCCAGGCGGGTAATCGAATCCAGCAAGATCACCACATCCTCGCCGTATTCGACCATCCGGCGGGCCTTTTCAATGACCATCTCGGCCACCTGACAATGGCGTGCCGTCGGCTCATCAAAAGTCGAGCTGATCACCTCAACATCCTTGAGCACCTTGCGCTCAAAATCGGTCACTTCTTCGGGCCGCTCATCAATTAGCAGGACGATCATCTTGACATCGGGATTATTGGTGCTGATCGCGTTGGCGAACTGTTGCAGCAGCACTGTCTTTCCGGTTCGCGGCGGCGCGACAATCAGGCCACGCTGTCCCTTACCAATCGGGGTGATCAAATCGACAATCCGCATTCCCAGCTCTTCGGGCCCGGTTTCGAGAATAAGCCGCTCCTCAGCGTGCAGCGGGGTCAGATCGCGAAACACCACCTTCTCGGCCAGCTTGTCCGGCTCCTGGTAGTTGATCGCCTCGACGCGGAGCATGGCGAAATATTTCTCGCTCTCCTTGGGCGGACGAATTTGCCCGGAGATAATATTGCCGCTGCGCAGCCCGAAGCGGCGAATCTGAGACGGCGAAACATACACATCATCGGGCGAGGCCAGGTAGTTATACTTAGGGCTGCGCAAAAACCCGAATCCGTCCGGCAAAATCTCGAGCACCCCTTCGCCGAACATCAGGCCTTCGGACAGGACCCGCTCTTTGAGAATGCGGAAAATCAGCTCCTGCTTAGCCATCCCCATAAAGTCGTGAATGCCTTCTTTGCGAGCGATACTGTGCAGCTCAACAACGTCCAAGTCCTGCAGGTCCGTGATGTGCAGGTTGCCGCGTTTGATCCGCTCATATTTGGCGTGAACCGACTCATCAATCTTGTCCTGTTCGGTTTTTTCGGCCTCGGACTTCTGGGCGGTTTGTTGCTTTTCGGCCTTCTTGTCCGGTTCTGCTTGTTCAGCGTCTTCGGGCTTTTCGGCCTCAGCGGATGCCGGCTTTTTCATTTTGGTCTTGGTCTTGGCGGCGCTGGCATCGCTTTCGGCCAGAATCGCTTCGACGGAATCTTTGGGATCGGTCTCTACTTTCTTCGTTTTTTTGCGATATGTCCGTTTTTTACGGGGTTCGGACGTATCTGTTTTTTTGGCTGTGGTCTTGGCCATAGCAACTCCTAAAAAATCATACGATTAAATGATAACATTGATACCCGTTTTACAACCATTCGGCGATTGGGCCTGAACAGCGCCATCCAGTGATGCCGTAGCTGCGGGAATTTACCTCAAATGAACTGCCTATGCGTTATTGCTCTGCAGGATGGGTATTTTCTATCCACCTAAGCTCGCGCGTTCTCCGCGTGAAATCATGTCATGCTGCAAACCGGTTGCCGTCATCCGTTCTGTCAGGGGTACACAACAGGCCGACCTGTCCGCACAAAAAAAAGACCCGACATAACTTTCCCGGCTGAATTACCTTATCCGTCACTGGTTATGATTGAAAAGAGTCGAGCGACTTGCTCAGCTATATCCGACTGATCAGAATTGTTACGTACACTATAATTAGCGAGTTTTTTCTTTTTGTCCAGAGAAATTTGAAATTTTTCACGTTTTTTCAGTTCTTTTTCGTCAAAATTGCCTTTTTTCTGCAATCTTTTGCCCCGAATTGCCTCACCGGCCTCCACAAACACCGTCACATCGCACAAATCCAACCGCCCGACCTCGGCCAGCAGCGGCACATCCAGCACAATCGCCGCAACCGTCAAATCCTGCCGATAGGCCGCGATACGCCGCTGGACCTCATCCATCACCGGCGGGTGAATCAGCCGATTCAGGCGGCCCAAAGCATCCGCATCCTCGAACACGACACGACCCAGTGATTTTCGATCCACCCCCCCGGAGGCATCCAGCACATCCGGACTAAAATCACGCACAATACTATCCTTTACATCGTCTTTCTGCAGAACGTCGTGCGCTATCGCATCAGCCTCAATAACCGCACACCCAAGCTGTCCGAAATGTCGGGCAACCGTGGTTTTACCCGATGCAATCCCGCCCAAAATCCCAATAACGGGCTTTTTTTTTGCCATGTGATCACTGTCCAAGAGGAGTGGTTATTCGTTTGCCCTGAATTATACAGCCCGCTGCGCTGTTGTCAAATCGCCCGAAAACCTGTATTATTCCAAGAAATTCTTGAATTCTCCGGTTTTATGGATATAGTAAGCCGTTCTGAATAGTAGAAATAACGTGATCACGCTAACATAGCGAAAGGGAAAACCATGAAAACTACACAAAACAGCCAAGTTAAATCCATTAAGGCACTGGATACCACCCTGCCGTATCACGTTGCCGATACATCGCTGGCTGAGTGGGGCCGCAAGGAAATGCAGCTGGCTGAGAAGGAAATGCCCGGCCTGATGGCCGTGCGTGAGAAATACGGCACCAGCCAGCCGCTTAAGGGGTTGAAAGTGACCGGCTCGCTGCATATGACCATCCAGACGGCAATGCTGATCGAAACGCTCGAAACGCTCGGCGCCGACGTGCGCTGGGCCTCGTGCAATATCTTCTCGACGCAGGATCACGCCGCCGCGGCCATCGCTCACGCCGGACGCAGCGCGGTATTCGCCTGGAAAGGCGAGACGCTGGCCGACTATTGGTGGTGTACCGAGCAGGCGCTGACCTGGCCGGACGGCTCGGGGCCGGATCTGATCGTTGACGACGGCGGCGACGCGACGCTGATGATCATCCAGGGCATGCGGGCCGAAAAGGACCCGTCGTTGCTTGAAAAAACATACGATAATAAGGAGTTTCAGGCCATTATGGATCGACTGGCCGAAAGCTGCCGAACTCGGCCGGGGCACTGGACAGCCGTCGCAGAAAATCTGCGCGGCGTCTCTGAGGAGACCACCACCGGCGTCAATCGTCTCTACCAATTGCAAAAAACCGGCGAGCTGCCCTTTGCCGCAATCAACGTCAACGACTCCGTGACCAAATCGAAGTTTGACAACCTCTACGGCTGCCGGGAATCGCTGGCCGACGGCATCAAACGCGCCACCGATGTGATGGTTGCCGGCAAGGTCGTGGTCATCTGCGGCTACGGCGATGTCGGCAAGGGCTGTGCCCAGTCGATGCGCGGGCTGGGCGCGCGGGTGCTGATAACCGAAATCGACCCGATCTGCGCCCTGCAGGCGATGATGGAAGGCTACGAAGTGACGACCATGGAAAAGGCCGCCAGCGCCGGCGATATTTTCATCACGGCCACCGGCTGCTGCGATGTCATTCGCGGCGAGCATATGGAGCAAATGAAAGACGAGGCGATTATCTGCAATATCGGCCACTTCGACAGCGAAATCCAGATGTCCTACCTGGAAGACGGCGGCCACGCCACAAAAGAAACCATCAAGCCGCAGGTGGACAAATGGACCCTCAAAAGCGGACGCTCCCTTCTGGTCCTGGCCGAGGGGCGGCTGGTCAATCTCGGCTGCGCAACGGGACATCCGAGCTTTGTGATGAGCAACAGCTTCACCAATCAGTGCCTGGCACAGATCATGCTGGCCGAGGAAACGCTCAAGCCCGGCGTCTATACCCTGCCCAAAAAGCTGGACGAGGAAGTGGCCCAACTGCACATCGACGCGCTCGGCGGCCGGCTGACCCGGCTGACTGCCCAGCAGGCTGAGTATCTCGGCGTGGCCATCGAAGGCCCCTACAAGCCCGACCATTATCGCTACTAAACAATAGCAATAGCTTCCGAAGACAAGCTTCAATGAATACGCAAAAAGGCACGTGGGGCTGTATTTTTGACGTGGACGGCACGATGGTCAGCAATACCGCTTACCATCGGCAGGCGTGGTTCGACCTGTGCGCGCGGTATGACATCCCGCTGACACACGCATCGTATCATGCCAAAGTTCACGCCCGCAGCAACGACAAGATCGTCCCCAACCTGTTCGGCAGGGATGTGGACGAGGCGTTTGTCCGTAAAATCGAACGCGAAAAAGAAGGCCTCTACCAAGAGCTGTTTGGCCCGCAGATGCGCCCTACGCCAGGCCTGATTGAGCTGCTGACCGCGCTGAACGAAACGGGCGTGCCATGCGCGGCAGCGTCGAACTCCCCGGTTTCAAATGTAGACTTTGTTCTGGATGGACTGGAGATTCGCCCCTTTTTTTCGGTCGTCTTCTGCCGGGACGATGTGAATGTCGGCAAGCCCCACCCTGAACTGTTTCTCAGGGCCGCGGCGGGTCTGGATCTGGTACCCGAGTGCTGCCTGGTATTTGAAGACTCCGCCTCCGGGTTTATCGCCGCCCGTGCGGCCGGTATGCCCTGCATCGCCATCACCGCCGGCGGCGATCCGTCCGAGCTGGCCGAGGCCAAAGACACCCGGCTAGTCTGCGAGGACTTTACCACGCTAAGGCCAGGACAACTGGCCGAACTGACCAGCGGCTGCAACAAGGCTTGAGAGCGGTCGCCTTTAGATTTCCCATTCCTGTGATTTCTTGATGAAGCGGTACTGAACGACCATCCCGATAATCATCGGCACGAGAATCACCACCGGCAGGAACCACTGATGGTAGTGGATATAATTATACACATGCCACGTCGGCGGATCGACAATCTGCGTCTCATATTGATAGACCAGCGACAACACCCCCACCATCATAATGATACTGCCACCTAGGCCGGTAAAGAGCATCACCGCGGACTTGAGCAAAATGAAGGACATCAGCCCGCCTCCAACAACCCCGATAATTGCCCCGGCCCAGATATAATCCAGCGGCAGCCCGGCGGCATACCACAAGCCGCCGGTAATCGCTCCCCCGGCGACCGCCCCCAACACCGACACACACCATTTCATCAGCGGCACGGCGATAATCGCAAAGACCGCCAGACCGAGCACACCGCCCCAGATCAGAGAGCCGAAGAAGTGCTCACCGGCGTACATACCCAAATACATCCCCCCCAGTCCGAAGCTGATCACCACCAGCACACGAAAGATGCGCCACCCATAGAGCATATACACCAGACCGACCGAGATGGCAATCACCGCATGCAGCCAACTGAGATCGGTGATCTGCTGCCAAATGAAGTGCAGCGCCTCGGTGTTGAGGTTTTGGCTGTTCTGGGACGTTTCGATTTGAGCCAGCAACATCAAGTCCATCATTTTTCAACTCCCTGATCAGATTGACGTTTTGTTCGTTTGGGCGGTTTGGGCACATAGGGACACAGCCAGCGATTCAGCAGCGTGCCAACCGCCAGCATCGTGCCCGCCACCGGCCACAGGTAAGAATATTTATCCTCAATATACGGTATCGTCTGCGGCCCTTTTGCCAACAGCAAAAGCGCCACGCCGGACAAAATCATTGCCGTCCCCAGCGCCGAACAGGTCAGCGCACAGACCCACCGCCACGCCGCAACCCCAAGCAGCAGCACAAATACCGCCCCCCCGGCCGCGGCGGCCTTAATCGCGGTAGGCACACGCTGCCAGAAGGCATTCAGCCATTCGGCCGTCCAGCCGGTCACGCGCTCGACATATTCCGGCATCTCAAGCACCGAGGCCTCCTCGGCGGTCGGAAAGGCCGAAACCTGCTCGGCTATCGTGTCCCGAAAAGCCGGTTGGGTCACCAGCGGCGCCGCCAGCACCGCCGCGGCGGCCAACGTCGCACCCAGCAACACGACAATCGGCTTTTCCAGAAACAGCGCACACAACGCCGGCAGCACGCCGAGCATAAGCATCGGCACCAGCGACCGGTCGGTAAAAAGCCAGGCGCAAACCAGCCCTACCGTCGCGGCAAAAAATGCCGCCAACGGCCTGAGCAGCCGCAGCCCGGCCGGCCACAGAAACAGCCCGGTCAGCACGAGGATAATGCCCGGCCCGGCAAGCAGAACCGGGGCCGTTTGCCGGATCGTTTCGTCAAATGATTCAATTACATCCACGGTAGCAAGACCTGAAAAAATTTTTGTATGCTGAATTTATCGGCATATCGGAGTGATTTTCATTAAAAGAACCGCCGCAAGCCTTACGACAACCGGCTTTTGAAGTCCTCGTAGGTAAAATGCCGCTGGATGCGATACGTGTCCGTATCGGGGTCGTACAGGACGATGTCGGGCAGATTGATGCCATTAAACATCGTGTTCTTGACCATCGTGTAATGGGCCATATCGCCGAAAACCAGCGCGTCGCCTGCCTTCAGCGGCTGATCGAAGGAATAATCGCCGATCACATCCCCGGCCAGACACGTCGGCCCGGCCAGCCGATAGGTATGGGCCTTTTTGCCCGGCTCATCGGCTCCGGCCACATCCGGCCGATAGGGCATTTCCAGGACATCAGGCATATGGGCCGCCGCGGACGTATCGAGAATCGCGATATCCATCGCGTTGCGGACAATATCCAGCACCGTTGCGACCAGCACGCCCGTATTGAGCGCGATCGCCTCGCCTGGCTCCAGATAAATGGTCTTGAGGTTGGGGTATCGCGTCTTGAAATCGCAAATCAATTGACACAGCAGGTCGACGTCATAGTCCGGCCGCGTGATATGATGGCCGCCGCCGAAATTGACCCACTCCATCTGTCCGATGACATCGCCGAAGTGCCGCTCCACCGCCGGCAGCGTCCGCGCCAGCGAATCGGCGTTTAATTCACATAATGTATGAAAATGCAGACCGGTAATGCCTTCCAGCCGATCAAACAGGAAATAATCCGGCAGTATCCCCAGCCGTGAGCCGGGCGCACACGGGTCGTAAATCTTGGTCTTAACCTCCGAGTGCATCGGATTGACCCGCAGGCCGCATTCGACCGAACGCGGCGCCGACCGCACCTTGTCTTTATACCGCTGCCACTGACTGAACGAATTAAAGATAATGTGGTCAACAATCGCCAGATAGTCGTCCATCTCGTCATCCCGATAGGCCGGGGCGCACAGATGCACGTCTTTGTCAAAATACTCCCGCGCCAGTTTGGCCTCGTGCAGGCTGCTGGCC
>PXAQ01000195.1 GCA_003567095.1 Phycisphaerae bacterium | reverse complement strand
CGGCGGACGCAGTAGTTGGAGATTTCGATCAGCCCCCGCAGATGCACCGCATCGCCGACGTGCCGGCGGCGCGTCGTGTCGGCTGCGGCCCAAAGCGGCTCCAATTCAGACGGGTCGCTCAGGCGAAGCCAGTGTTCAACCTGATCGATGGTGTCGATTTCAAGATGTTCGGTCGGTTTATTCATCGGTTATGGTCGTGTATACCCCCGCGCTGTGCCACGGATTCACTATACCCCCGCAGCCGCCGAAAATCCAATCTTTTCTGTCATCTTGCATTTCAGACGGCAACCCACTAAAATACGCCCGCCGGGCAACATGTTTATTTGAATTAAGGACATTACTATGACAGAACACAACGGCCATGCCAGCGGCGAGACCGAACGGCTGGACTTTGTGCGGCAGATTGTCGCCGATGACTGTAAGAGCGGCAAATGGGACGGGCGCGTCCATACCCGCTTTCCCCCCGAGCCCAACGGCTATCTGCACATTGGCCACGCCAAGAGCATCTGCCTGAACTTCGGCATCGCCGCCCAGTTCGGCGGCCAGTGCAATCTGCGCTTTGACGACACCAATCCCTGCAAGGAAGAGCAGGAATATGTCGATTCGATCATCCACGACGTTCGCTGGCTCGGCTGGGACTGGGAGGATCGGCTGTATTTTGCCTCGGACTATTTCGAGCAGATGTATCAGTGGGCCGTGGAATTGATCCAAAAGGGCAAGGCCTTTGTCTGCGATCTGACCGCTGAACAGACCCGCCGGCATCGCGGCACACTGACCGAACCGGGCACCGAAAGCCCCTACCGCGGCCGCAGCGTCGAGGAAAATCTCGATTTGTTTGCGCGGATGCGGGACGGAGAGTTTCCTGACGGGGCGCGGACACTGCGCGCAAAAATAGACATGTCGCATCCCAATATCAACATGCGCGACCCGGTGATATACCGCATCCTGCACGCCGCCCATCACCGCAGCGGCCAGACGTGGTGTATTTATCCGATGTATGACTGGGCCCACGGGCTGGAGGACTCCATCGAGGGCATTACCCACTCAATCTGCACGCTGGAGTTTGAAAATCACCGGCCGCTGTATGACTGGTTTCTCGATGCGCTGGAGATTCACCACCCGCAGCAGATCGAGTTTGCCCGGCTGAATCTGAGCTATACCCTGATGAGCAAGCGCAAGCTGCTGCGGCTGGTTCAGGACCACTACGTCAGCGGCTGGGACGATCCGCGGATGCCGACGCTGGGCGGCCTGCGGCGACGCGGCTTTTCGCCCGACTCTATCCGCAAATTCTGCAAGGTCATCGGCGTCAACAAGTTCAACAGCACCATTGATTACGCCCTGCTGGAGCATTGCCTCCGCGAGGATCTGAACCGCACCTCGCCGCGGGTCATGGCCGTATTGCGGCCGCTCAAGGTCGTGCTGAGCAACTATCCCGAGAGACAGGTTGAGTGGCTCGAGGCGATCAACAACCCGGAAGACCCGTCCGCCGGAACACGTAAGGTGCCGTTTTCAAAGGTGTTATACATCGAACAGGACGACTTTATGGAAGATGCGCCCAAGAAGTTTTTCCGCCTGGCTCCGGGGCGCGAAGTGCGGCTGCGTTATGCCTACTTCATCCGGTGCGACGAGGTGATCAAGGACGCCGAGGGCAACATCATCGAGCTGCGCTGCAGCTATGACCCGGCCACCCGCGGCGGCGATGCCCCGGACGGCCGCAAGGTCAAGGCCACGCTGCACTGGGTGGCCGCCGAGCAGGCCCTGGACGCCGAGGCGCGCCTCTACGAGCACCTGTTCACCAAAGAAGACCCCGAACAGACAGAGGAAGCGCAGGATTTTACCGCCAACATCAACCCCGACTCGCTGCAAATCCTGACCGGCTGCAAGGTCGAGCCGTCGCTCAAAGATATCCAGCCGCTGGAGCGCTGTCAGTTTGAGCGGCTGGGCTACTTCTGCGCCGATCCGGACAGCACGGCCGGAAAACTGGTCTTCAACCGCACCGTTACGCTCAAAGACACATGGGCCAAGCTGCAAAAGAAACAAAAAAAGTAAGTTTTTTTGTCAGAAAAACTGCCTTTTCAATGCTGAAAAATGGGTTTTTAAAAAATTTCTGAAAAACTTAAAGATTTTTGTTGGCAAACGCCGATAGTCAGGGTATACTTTACAGTGTAATAATTGCTCTTTTTCTTCTTATTGACTCTATGTAACAATAGAGACGCCGAGATGTAGATTTATACCGATGATATATTAAAAATTCCAATTTGCATCTCAGCAGGGCCGGATATTCTCGAATCCGGCCTTTTTTATGCGCGGGCGAAATCGAGCTAATAAAGAGGTTGTTTTGCAAAAAACGGTGTTCATTCCTCCGGCTACACCGTTTTCGGAGTGTCTTGTCGCCCGTCGGACGCTTGCTGGGCCTCGATCTCACGGGTCGGTAGGTTCGGCCTCTTCGGTCACTTCCTGGACGGCCTGGCGCTGCTGCTCAAGCTGCTCGAGGGCTTGCTGGGCTTCTTGGGCGGCTTTTTCGGCTTCCTGGGCGGCTTGGTCGGCTTGCTCTTGCGCCTGGCGGGCCTCGGCATCGGCGGCGTCTTTGTTCTGCTGCAAGGCTTCGATGCGCTGGCGTTTGGCCTCGCTCAATTCCTCGGCCTCTTCGGCGGCTTGTTGGGCTTGTTGGGCTTTCCGGGCGGCTTGGTCGGCTTTCTCGCGCAATTGCTGGGCTTCCTGTCGCAGTTCTTGAGCTTTTCCTGCAATCCTGTCGGCTCGCCACTGCTCGAACTGTGCCCGCTGACGTGCGCGGTCATGTTCCAGTTCGGCCTCAATGCGCTGCAGCTCAGCCTCGGCGGCGTGTTCTTCGAGCATCGAGGTGTAAACAGCCGGCTCAAACGGTTCGGAAAGCATCTTTCGCAAGCTCAGGTCCAAGTCGGGGTCGGCGTATTTGCTTCTGATATCCTGAACTGTTTCTCGATGGTCCTGGCCGCCGCTGGATATGCTGGGGGTCAGGACAAAGATGATTTCCGTGCCTTTTTCTTCAAAATCCTTGCTGGAAAACAGCGGGCCAAACAGCGGCAGGTCTTTGAAGAACGGGATGCCGCGGATGACCGAGCGCTTTTCGCTCTTGCGCATGCCGCCGATGATCAGGCTTTCGCCGGGCATAATGCGGTTTTCGGCCGCGTTAATTGACCGCTCGGTAATGATCGGCCGCTGGATGACCCCTTCCGGCTGGGAGCGCGAGCCGATGGTGATATCGGTGACCAATCCGATTGAGCCGTCGGCGTACACATGCGGCGTGACCGACAGGGTATTTTCCACCCAGACATACTCGGTGATGTTGTACACACTGGCGGTGCCGCCGGCGCCGGTCCGGACCACCTGAATCGGCGTATGGTCCCTGATGCTGACGGTCGCCCTTTGGGCATTGACGGTCTCCAGCGACGGGTTGAGCAGAACCTTCAGATACCCTTTGGAAATCAGCACATCGATGACCGCCCGAAACTGACGGCCTTCAACGCCTCTGTTTCGCCAATACCCGAAATCCATCCCGAACGCGCCCCGCTCCGGCTCACGCAACGAAGCGCCGGGAAATGCCGGTTCCAAAGCGGTCAGCAGTCCGTCATCGTCAAAGGTTCCCCGCTCTTCGCCCATGGTGATGCCTGCGCCGAACATATCCTGGATCATGACAGATGTTTCCCAGTCCATCGTGATATCGCCGAACCGTTCGAGAATCAGGCAATCGATATTAACCTGTACCGGCGGCACGTCAATCATTTCCAGATATTCTTCGACCACATCGGCCTGGTTGTCGTCGGCGCAATAGAGCACCAGTTGATTGGTTGCGGTATTGACCGAGGCGTCCACCCCTAACTGCTGCTCGACCAAGCCGGCCAAGTCGCCGGCCGGGTGATGTTTGGTAAAGTAAAACAGCTTAATCCCGTTACGGATGTGCAAGCGGGACGGCGGCTGGCGATAGATCTCCGGCAGCGGATTATCAATATGCGGGCTGGGTTCTAAACGGCTCAGATCCTCCAGCACCGCCCGAGCCTCGGCTTCGGTGGGCTGGGTCGCAAAGAAATCGCCGCAGCCGGTCAGCAGCAACACCGGCGGCAGGGCCGCTGCAATCGCAGCTAAAATCAAAATACTCTGTTGTATGCGTTTATTACGCTTCATCGGCATAGCTCATAACACGAAAGCGATTAGTCATCCGTTTCCAGTGATTCCAGTTCGGCCTCAAGGGCCCTTAGGCGATCTTGAATCTGTTCGGTTTCCTCTCGGGCGGCCTCGGCCTCTCGGCGTGCTCGCTGGAGTTCGGCCTGGGCCTGCTCGGCGGCCTGGGCTTGAGCCTGTGCGGCCTTTGTCTGGGCGGCGGCCTGTTCATACTCTTTCAGGGCCTGTTCGATCTGAGCCTCCAGAAGCTGCATTTCGGCCAGTGCCTGCTCGGCACGGAGGCG
Source organism: Phycisphaerae bacterium (assembly GCA_003567095.1). The sequence goes on along the minus strand of PXAQ01000195.1, from coordinate 2,810 downwards.
ATCCTGTTCGGCCTCGAAGTCCGCACGCAAGGCCTGACGTTCAAGCCGAATCGCCTCGGCGCGGGCCTCCTCGGCCTTGTCTTCCAGGTACCGGGCATACACATCCCCGGCCAGCGGATCGGCGACCAGCTCATCCAACAGCGCATCATAGTCCGGCGTGCGGTGCTTTTCGCGAATCATATCGGCCATCTCGGTATAATGCACACTGCCCGAGGAGATGCTCGGCGTCAGGATAAAGACAATTTCGGTGGCGCTTTCCTCAAAATCCTTGCTTGAAAACATGGGGCCCACCAGCGGCAGGTCTTTAAAGAACGGCACCCCGCGGATGACCGAACGGTTCTCGCTTCGTCGCATGCCGCCGATGACCAGGCTCTGGCCCGGACGGATACGATTTTCGGCCACCTCAACAGACCGCTGGGTGATGATCGGGGTCTGGATGACACCCTCGGGCTTGGAGGCCGAGCCGATATCGATCGAGGTTTTCAGTCCGATGGAGCCGTCGGCATAGGCAAACGGCGTCACAGTCAGGTTGTCGGTGACCCATTCGTATTTGGTGACTACATACGCGATTTCCTCGCCGCTTCGCAAGCGTTCCGTCACGCGAATGGGCACTGGCCGGCGGTCGCGCATCTGAACAGTTGCCGGTTTGCCGGTCACGGTTTCCAGGGTCGGATTGAGCAGGATTTTCAGATAGCCGCGGGATTCGAGCATATCAATCACCACGCGCATCCGATTGCCGATATCATCCCGGCGGCTCCAGAAGCCGAAATCCATTCCGAACTGGCCGCGTTTGCTTTCGCGAAGCGAGGCCCCGGGCAGGGCCGGATCGGGAAATTTGGATTCGCCGATTGTGATTGGCTCGCCATGCTGGAACAGGTTTTCGATCAGCAACGTCGTTTCCCAGTCCTTGGTCACATCGGCGAACCGTTCCAGGATAATGCAGTCGATGTGGATCTGAATCGGCGGCACATCTGTGCGCATCAGATATTCCTCGATGACGTCACATTCGTCCTCATCCTCGGCGTGAATAATGACCTGGTTGGTGCTGGGGTTGTGGCTGACTTTGTAGCCCAGTCGTCCCAGATCGGCTGCGACCGCCTGTGCAGAATGCTGTCGGGTAAAATAGAACATCCGCACTCCGTCATCGGTGACCAGCCGCCGCGGCGGCTCGCGGTACATCTCCGGCAGCGGATTATAAATGTGCGGATTTTCGCGCACCCGCGCAATATCGCGGATAATCATCTTGGATTCGACTTCTGTAGGTTTCCGCTCAAAAAACTCCTGAATGTCGCCGCCCGGATTGCACCCGGTCAACAGGATTCCGCCTGCGACACAGGCGATCCACCCTGTCAGCGTGCAGATCACTGAGTGATTGAAATTGATGTTGCGTATGTTCAAGAAAATTCGCATCCGGTGCCTAGTTAAATTGCCCCTGACGATTGAGTCATAACTGAGTATAAGTCTTATCGACGCAAAAGGCAAGAATTCTGCAAGAATTCTGCAACAAAACCCAAAAATTGCCGGATCGCCGATTCTCGGCTGTTAGACGCTCTGGCAGCTGTGTTTATTTCAGATTTGACTGAAAATAGATGAATTTTCGGCCCTGTGGCAAAACGCGGTGGTGTTGACGGGCAGTTTTTGCTACGATCTCGGCCACACTGAAAGGTTCAAAGCGTTTATGACAAGAAAAAAAAGAGTTCATAAGGCAGTGACGGTCGGTTTTGTCGCGTTGGGCTGTCCGAAAAATATCGTCGACAGCGAGGTCATGCTGGCGCGGCTGGGGGAGGCGGGCTTTGTGCTCAGCGGCGATCCGGACCGGGCCGATGTGGTGGTCATTAATACCTGCGGCTTTATTGCGCCGGCCAAGGCCGAGGCGATGGACGCCATTGAGCAGGCCGCGCGGCAAAAAAAGAAGGGCCGTGTTCGCAAAATCATTGTCGCCGGCTGTCTGTCCGAGCGGATGGGCCAGGCACTGCGGCAGGAGGTGCCGTCAATTGACGCTGTTGTCGGTCTGGACCAGCGTGATCAGATCGCCGAGATTGCTGCGGCCTGTCTGTCCGATGGCAAGCCGCCCGGAGCGATGGCCCCTGCGTCGGCGCCGATCTTTCACGACGACCGGGGGCGGCTGCTGATTACGCCGAATCATTGGGCGTATCTGCGCATCAGTGAAGGCTGCGACCGGAGGTGCTCATTTTGTACCATCCCGGCTATCCGCGGGCGATGTCGCAGCAAGCCGATGGATGTGGTACTGGATGAGGCCCGCGAACTGGTTGACAACGGGGCGGTGGAGCTGAGCCTGATCGCGCAGGACAGCAATTATTACGGTCGGGATCTGAACATGGAAAACGGGCTGGTCAAATTGATCGACGAGCTGGAAACCATCGACGCCCTGCGATGGATTCGGCTGATGTACCTGTACCCGGCAGGTATCGATGAGCCGTTGCTGGAGGCGATGGCCCACAGCCCCAAGGTCGTTCATTATGCCGATATCCCCGTTCAGCATATCAATGACCGCATTCTCAAATCCATGCGCCGCGCCGATACGAAGGCTAAAAATCTGCGGCTGATCGAACGGCTGCGCGGGCTGATGCCGGATGCGGTACTGCGAACAACGCTGATTGTCGGCTATCCGGGCGAAACGGAGGCGGAATTCGAGGAATTGCTCGACTTTGTCCGCTGGGCACAGTTTGATGCGCTGGGCTGTTTTCCGTTCTACGCCGAGCCGGGCACGCCGGCGGCGGAACTGGATGGGCAGCTTGACGCCGAGGTCAAACACGAACGTCTGGACCGGCTGATGCAGACCCAGCAGG
>PXAQ01000215.1 GCA_003567095.1 Phycisphaerae bacterium | reverse complement strand
TTCGATCGGCCCCACCAGTCGGGAAAAATCTTCGTCAGCGAAATGGTCTCTATCGCATAGGTATTTTCGTTGGAAACCACTATCTATTTACTCCACTAACCGCATTCATTGTCAATCACAACATTTGCCTGACGCTCACAGTGCCATCAGGAAGTACTACCCGTATGCGGTTCGAGATGTTCGCCGTGACGTACCAGGCGGGCGCTGTTGAAGACCACCACGATACCGCCGCCTAAGTGCAGAATCGCTGCCAGAATAACCGGCAGCCATCCCAGGGCCGCAGCCACAATCCCCAACAGGATAAATAAAATCCCAAAAGCAAGGTTCTGATTAATGACCGTCCGCGTTTTTCGCGACAGATGCATCAAAAACGGCAGCCGCCGCAAGTCATCACTCATCAGCGCAATCGCCGCCGAATTAATCGCCACATCACTGCCGGCGGCGCCCATCGCAATACCCAGGTCGCCGGCCGCCAGGGCCGGCGCGTCGTTGATGCCGTCGCCGACCACCGCCACGACGTGCCCTTCCTTGCGAATCTTTTCGACTACGGCCAGTTTATCCTGCGGCAGACAGTGCGCCTTGTAATCGGTGCATCCCAATTCCGCCGAGACGCGATTGGCCACTTCACCACGGTCGCCGGTCAGCATCGTCACCCGATTAACCCGCGCGTCGAACAACTCACTGACGGCCTGTTTGGCTTCCGGCCGGGCCTTGTCCTGAAGCCCGATCCAGCCGATGCAGCGCCCGTCCACCGCCACGTAGAGCGTGCTGAATCCCTGCTCTTCGTGCAGCGCCGGGTCGGACACCGTCGATATATCAATCCCATTTTCTGTCAGAAACGTATCGCGTCCGATCTGCACCGTCTTGCCGGACACCGTCGCGGTGACCCCTTTGCCCGGCGTCTCTTCAAACCGTTCAGCAGGGTCAAATGAGACGTTGGCCTCTTTGGCCAGATTGATGATTGCCCGTGCAGCGGGGTGTTTACTCATCTGTTCGGCCGAGGCCGCCAGCGAAAGCATCTCGGCAGGATCGGCATCCTCGGCCGGTTCAATCTTGGTCACATACAACTGCCCGGTCGTCAGCGTGCCGGTCTTATCAAAGACCACCGCCGTAATCTTGCCGGCAATCTCCAGCAGGGAGGCGTTCTTAACCAGAATCCCCAGCCGGGCTGAGGCGGACAGCGCCGCCACCATCGCCGTCGGCGTGGCCAGAATCAGCGGACACGGACAGGAAATCACCAGTGCCGAAATCGAGCGGGTCATATCCCCCGTGAAGAAATAAATAATCACGCTGATCATCAGCACCGTCGGGATATACCATTTGACGTACTGGTCGATCATCCGCATAACCGGAAGCTGTGTTTTTTCCGCCGCCATAATCAACTGCTGAACCTTGCCCAGCGTTGTATCTTCACCGGCCTTGGTTACTTCAATATCCAGCACGCCGGTCAGGTTGGTCGTCCCGGCAAACACCTGCATCCCCACGACCTTATCGGCTGGCAGCGATTCGCCGGTAATGGTCGCCTCGTTGACCGTACTGAGACCGTTTTGAATCTCCCCGTCGGCCGGAATGTTATCGCCGGGGCGTACCCGCACCAGGTCGCCGGTTCTGAGCGAACTGACCTTGACCTGCTCTTCGGTCCCATCGGCCTTGAGTCGATGGGCCGTCTTCGGCGTCAGCTTAATCAGCGACTCGATCGCGGCCCGAGCGCCCAGCGCCGTGCGCGACTCAAGCAGCTCGGCCAGCAGCATAATAAACGCCACCGTACCCGCTTCAACATACTGACCGGTCGCAAACGCGGCAATCACCGCCAGCGCCACCAGCTCATCCATATGCATATGCCCGCGCAACAGGCCCTCAATCGCATGGATGACAATCGGAAGCCCCAGCATGACCGCGCCGACCATCGCCATCATCTCGCTCAGTTCATGACTGTAGTCGCCATAAAGCCACGAAAACAACGGCAGGTTCATAAATATGCTGTTCAGGATCAGGACCCCGCCGGCCAGCGTCCCGAACAGCGCCAGACTGATGCGAGACTGCTTACCTTCGGTTGTCATGTCCCCGACCATGGCGACCTCGTCAAACTCCGTCGCCTTAATATTCAAGTGTTTATGTCCCATACCACTTTCTCAAATTGAAGGTATCACTGTTCATTATGAATCAGGCAATGGTTGCACTGCTTAACGTCTTTGGCCGTCCTGCTCGTCGGGCCGCTGGCGTCCGATCTGCGGATCGCGATTGATCAGCACGCGAACTTCTCGGCTCTTGCCGTCGCGGCCCGGCTGGATGACAATCTTCTCATCCGCATCGGCCAGCACCTGCTGGACCGCGTCCTGATAGAGCTGCTGCAGTACCAGTTGCGGACGTTTGCGGTATTCCGGCAGCAGTGCCTGCAGGTATTCGGCGTTGGACTTGGCCTCTTCGACCACCCGCATCCGGTAGGTCCGCGCATCGGCAATCTTGGACTGGACCTGTCCGGACAGGCGCATGACCTGCTCCTCCTGTTCCTGCTCGGACAAGTCGCTATCGCGCAGCGTACGGAGAACGTCTTCGGCCAGCGGACCGCCGACATCCGTCAGCAGCCGTTCTTTGTACGAGGCCGCGTCAATCCGGGCCTGCTCGCTTTCCTGGCGGGCCCGATTGGACGCCTGAAAGGCGTCATCGACCTGTCTCGGCCAGACAATCCGGTCGGCACGCACCGCATCAATCACAATGCCGCTGCCCAGCTCGTCCAGCTTGCGCTGCAGGGCGTATTGAACATCGGTCGCGATATCGGCGCGGCTGCGCACCGCATCGTCAATGCTGTAGTGGACCATCGTGCCGACAATCGCGTTCGAGGCCAGGCTGCTCAGCAGCGGCTCCAGTGTTTCGGCCGCGGCCTCGAGCAAATCCTCGCCCGGCTCGCGCGAGCGGATATAGATCGATTCGAAAAAGGCAATCGGCGAGCGAATACGATAGGTAACCGACCACCGTGAATGAACAATGTTATAATCCGTACCGTCCAGATCTGTCTGCCGATCGTTGCGGGTCAGGCTGTAGCCGTCCCGCAGCGGATTCAGCGGCCCGGTCGCCGGTCGCTGCGTGCGGCCCAACCGTTCCTGCTCGGTCTCAAAATACCAGAACGTGTCAATCGGCAGCGTCTGGACCCGCTGAACGGGAATGCGGATCACCTCTTCGATCGGTTCGGGATACGCAAACCGCAGCCCGGGACGCAAAATGCGATCTTCGCCTTCGCCGCGAAACCGGCCGAACCGAAGCACCACCGCCTCTTCATCCGGCTGCACCCGAAAGATACCGCTGACCGCAAACAGCACGACCAGCAGGATCATAATCACTTTAAGAATCGCAAAACTGACCCGCAACGCATTGGTCAGCGACTGACCGGCTGCGTCCAGTTCGTCCAGCCCCGGCCCCTGGGCCCCTGTCGGCTGCCCGCCGGCGGGAGGATGTTCATGTGTATGTGCCATAGATATCTGTCTTAAAAGGCTTAATTATCGGTTTCTATGTCGTCGGTTTCCGGAATGTCGATCGCGTCGTCGCCGGATGCTTTGGGCTCCAGCTTCGGCAGTGACCGCAGCAGATGAATCGGCTCGGTCTCCACGCCCAGCACGATGGTGCTGCGCTCTTTCAAAATGCGTCGAAGCGCCTCGATATCGCGCAGAAACATCGCCAGCTCCGGATCGGCCTCCAGCATCTGGTAGTAGGCCGCCGCCTCAGCGTCCCCCCTGCCGCGGATGGCCATCGCCTGCGATTCGGCAACCGCCAGCAATTCCTGTTTCATCGCGTCGGCATCGCTGCGAATCGCCTCGGCCTCGGAGCTGCCGGCGGCCAGAATCGACTCGGTACGGCGCCGGCGGTCGGCCCGCATCCGCTCGAAGACATCCTCGGTCACCTGCTCGCTGATCATTAGCCGCCGAATGCCGACCCGTTGAATATCCATCCCGTACTCGCGCAGCGCATGATCGGCGATGTCGTCGCGCATCTCGGCCTCGATCTGGCCGAATTTGATCCGCTCCGGATCGGTATTGACAAGATCACTGAAATAGTACCGTCCAATCACCGAGTTCTGGGTGTTGCGCAGCAGACTGCGAAGTTTGTCTTCGGCGCTGCGCAAATCCTGAACCGACACGAGGTACTGTGCCGGATTGGCAATACGCCACACCACATAGCTGTTGACAATAATCGGCTCGTTGCCGGCGGTATTGGTCTCCTCCAGCACGCCGTCGTACAACCGGCTGCGCGAATCGAACCGATGCACACGCTCGATCGGTTGCGGCCACTTCATATACGGTCCCGGCCGCATCACCGAACGCACCGGCTCGCCGAACCGCGTCACGATCACCGTCTCGGTTTCGCGCACCTGAAAGACTACCATAAAGACGGTCAGAACCAGCACGACCAGAACGACACTCAACAAAACCCAAAAATTCTTCATGCTTCGCTTACCTCGTCATAAATCGAATAATGGTTACTCTGCATTTTCGGCCGGCAGCACTCACCGTCCTGCCGGGAAATTAAATACGGTCACTCATATGACTTTAAAAATCGTCCAGCCCCAGATCCAGATCATACAGCGAGGGCATCAGCCGCTCCTGCAAGTCCACGATATACACCTCATAATCCTCCGGATCGGCAATAACCACGTACTTGCGAATCGCCTCCAGCGCTTCTTCAAGCACACCCAGCCGCAAGAAGCGCGGATACAGGTCCGGCGCGGCCGTAAAGGCCTTAAGCTGCCCGTCAAAACGCAACCCTTCGCCTTTGGCCGCCTCTGTCCGGGCAAAGGCCGCCGATTCGGCGCGCCGCAATGTCCGGAACACATAGCCGCGCGCCGTGGCAAAGGCGTCAAGCAGCTCCTGCCGCAACGTTTCGACGTCGTCGATTTCGCCCGCCTCGCGCGCCGCGCCAAACGCCAGCGCCAAGCCGTACAGTTGCTCGACCATCTCAATCGACCCGGCCAGCTCTATCAATATCTTGTTGCTGTCGGCCTGCGCGTTGAGCACTTCGGCCTGCCGTCGCTGCACCGCCGCGATCACATCCTTATACTCCGGCACCACCTGCGGCGGCGGATGAATACCCTGAAGCCCCAAAAAGATAATCTCAACGCCAAGGCCCGCCTCGTCGGCCGCGGTCTGAATGCGGCGCTGCAGCTCTTGAGCCGCCGCCAAACGCCCCTCGCCCATCAGGCTCTTGCCGGTCGGGGCCATAAAGCCCGTCCGCGTTCGATCTTCGGCCTCGACCGTTGAGCTGGCCGTAAACTGCACCACTTCCCGGTAACAAATCGCCTCCAGCGTTTGATCCGGGTATTGATGATTGTACAAATAGTCGCGCAGGTTGCTAATGCGATACTGAATCGGGATATTGGCGCGGATAATACTGACCGGCACCACCCCGTCCTCATCGACCGCCTCGGAGGTCGTCGCGGCCAGCAAATCGTACTCTTCGGCGTGGTGTTCCTGGCCCCACAGCAGCGGCTGCCGTCGCGCCGCTTCGGTGTCCTCAATGACATAGCCGACGGTAATCTCCTGGATGCGGTCCGTCGGATAGACATACGCAATATCAATCGGCCAGGGCCACTTCAGCGCGACCCCCGGCGACAGCACCCGTCCGCCTTCCTCGGGATGCGGCGAGCCGAATCGCTCGACGATCGCCCCCTGCCCGGGCCCGACAACCACAACCGCGCTCATCAGGTACATCGTCAGCAGGGCAAACAGAATCAGCGGAATAATGGCCCGACCCAGCAGCTTGTAAAACCACGTCTGGGACACCTGAAAGCCGAACTGATAGTCAATCGTATGCGCAACGGTATGCAGCAGTCCGCCCGGTTCACTGAACAGCCCCAGCAGACGGCTGTCAAACGCCGTCCGGCTGTATTGGCCCGACACACGCGGCCGGTATACATCCAAGATTACATTGAGAAGGGTCTCGGAGCCCAGGACGATCAACAGCCCGGGAAGGATCACCTCGATCACATCAAGAAAGACGGTATGCCTGAATTGCGCCAGCGCTAGACCGATCGCCAGCAAAAACCCCGCCGCCGCACCGGCCAGCAGATAGCTGCCCCCCGCACGCAGCGGCTTCCAGTCCGTTTGGCTGCTCATCCCCGTCGTAAACCGGCTGAACAAAAACAGCAAAAACGCCACCACCACCATCAGTACCGCGCCCAGCAGCGGATTGTCCGGCTCCCAGTCATAAATCCCGAAGACCTGCCGGCGGTACAGAAAGATGCCAATCAGAATTTGATAGGCCGCAATGGCAACCCCCGCGATGGGAAGGACCCACTTTTCAAACGTCGCCAGGCGCTTTTGCGCCACCGCCAGCATGGCCATCCGATCGCCGCCGGACGAAAATATCGTCTTTTGCGTATCGGACTTGGCAAGCTGGGCCATATCCAGCTTTTCCTGTTCGGCTTTTATGCGGTGTTTGAATTGAATCAGCAGCACCAGCCAGATCAGCGCCGAGGCCAGCATCAGCCAACTGAGCAGATATACACCCAGCATCGACTGAAACACGCCAAGTAGAAGGGTACTGACAAAGAAAACAAAACTAACCAGCAGCGCAATAAGTGAGACCGTTTCGGCCTTCCTCGAGGATCCTGTCATAACCTGATTTCCCAAATTACTGTGAACTTTTTCGGCTTTGTTTCGCTATTTAAAGGGTGTAAACTATACGCTCTACGACGCAAAATGCAAGTCTGGCTTTACAAATTTGATATTTTGCCTAAAATTACACGATTCATTCGTGTGTGTTTTTAAACGACTGTAGAATTTGTTCATAAGGAACGAACGTGCTCAATCGTCTGCTCATTGTCGCCAAAAATACATTTATTGAGACCATCCGCCAGCCGGTCTATGCGATTATCATCCTCGCAGCCCTGCTCATGCTGGCGATAGCGCCCGCCCTGAGTGCCTTCACGCTGGACGAAGATATCAAACTCTTGCGGGAACTGGGCTTATCTACGCTGTTTTTGGCCGGCTTGTTCATCGCGGTATTCGCCGCAACCGGTGCGATCACCGAGGAAATCGAAACCGGCACCATCACCACCGTCCTGTCCAAACCCATCAGCCGACCGGTGTTTGTCATCGGCAAATTCCTCGGCTTGGCCTGCGCGGTGGCTCTGGCCCACCTGATCTGCTCAATCGCCTATCTGATGGCGATGCGACACGGCGTGCTCGAAACCGCCCGCGATGAGGTGGACTGGACGGTCATCGCGGCCGCAGGCGGGGCAATTCTGCTGACGCTGGCCATAACTGCTTTTTTAAACTATACTTATGATCGCC
>PXAQ01000196.1 GCA_003567095.1 Phycisphaerae bacterium | reverse complement strand
GCTACAACGCTAAAAGCCCGGGCAGATGTCCGGTCGGCCGTCGTCGTTGTCATACGGCAGCACATCGCCCTGACCGTCTTCGGTAACCACCAAACGGCGAATGTGTTCGGCCTTTTGGGTGCGCGAATCGACCGTCACGAGTATGGCGTTGATGCGCACATCGCCGGTGGCGATATCGAAAGGATACGGCATTTGCGTACGGAACGCCTTGACCACGCTTTCGGCGTTGCGGCCAAGCACGCTGTCCTGCGGGCCGGTCATCCCGATGTCGGTAATGCAGGCGGTGCCGTTGGACAGGATGCGCTCGTCGGCGGTCATGACGTGGGTGTGGGTGCCGAAGACGCAACTGACCTTGCCGTCGAGATAATAGCTCATCGCAATTTTTTCACTGGAGGCCTCGGCGTGCATTTCCACAAAGATGATATCCGCCTCATTGCGCAAGCGCGGCAGCACCGCGTCGATTTTGACATAGGGGCAATCGGCCGGCTTCATAAAAATACGCCCCATCAAGGTCACCACACCGACGCTGACGCCTTTTGCGGTCAGATAAATCGCGGCATCTTTGCCCGCCGAATTGGGCGACAAATTGGCCGGGCGAATGATATTGTTTTGGCTTTGCAGTGTGGCAATAATTTCCCGCTTACGGTAGCAATGGTCGCCGAGGGTGACGATATGCACCCCATACCTGCACAATTTTTCATAAATCTGCGGCGTCAGCCCCGACCCACCGGCGGCGTTTTCGGCATTGGCGATAACGCAATCGATGTCCAAGTCCCGCACCAGGGGCCCCAGTTTCTCTGCCAGCACCCGCCGGCCGGGCCGACCGACCACGTCGCCCACGCAAAGCACATTAATCTTCATCCAAAAACCGCACTTTCATTGCTCTGATCTCTTGCCGAAAGCATCACCTGCCTCTAAACGTCATCCGCCGGAAAAGTCATCCCCGCGCAGGCGGGGATCTGACCTCTGGCCCAACCTACCTGGCGTACTCAACGCAGCGCACCTCACGCAACAGCGTCACCTTGATCTCGCCCGGATAGGTCATTTCTTCTTCGATTTTCTTGGCGATTTGACGCGCAGTCTTCAATGCCGAATCATCTTTGATCTTGTTGGCGTCAACAATCACACGAACCTCACGGCCGGCTTGAATCGCGTAGGTGCTTTCGACACCTTCAAAGCCGCCGGCCAGTTCCTCAAGTTTCTCAAGCCGCTTGATATACCGCTCAAGCGTCTCACGCCGGGCCCCGGGACGCGATGCACTGATGGCATCGGCCGCGGCGATCAGCGGCGTATAGGGATTGTCGGCCGGAATATCGCCGTGATGCGCCTCGACGGCGTTCAAGATAATCGGCGACTCCTTAAACCGACGCAGGAAATTGGCCCCTATATCCGGATGGCCGCCCTCGATCTCACGGTCCATCGCCTTGCCGATGTCGTGCAGCAGCCCGGCCCGCTTGGCAATCGTCCCGTCCAGACCCAGCTCATCGGCCATCACTTGGGCCAGAAACGCCACTTCCACACTGTGGCGCAACACATTTTGCCCGTAACTGGTGCGGTAGTGCAGCGCCCCAAGCATACCGACGATCTTGTTGTTCAGGCCGCGAACGTCGACCTCTTCGGCCGCTTCTTTGCCGATCTGAATCACCCGGCTGTGAACGTCTTTTTTGGTCTGATTGACAACTTCTTCGATGCGGCTCGGGTGGATTCGGCCGTCCTGAATGAGCCTTTCCATACCCAGCCGGGCCACTTCCCGACGCACCGGATTAAACCCGCTGACCACAATGACCCCCGGCGTATCGTCAACAATCACATCAACGCCGGTAGACTTTTCAAATGCCCGGATATTGCGGCCTTCGCGGCCAATAATGCGACCTTTCATGTCATCATTGGGGATGTCCACCATCGACACGCTGACCTCGCAGGTCTGCTCGGCGGCGTACCGCTGAATAGCCAGATTAATGATCTCTTTGGCCTTGTTCTCAGCCTGCTCTTCGGCCTGCGCCACTTTTCGCTGAATCAACTGGCTCATTTCACGTTCGCATTCATCCTCCAGCCGCTCAAGCAACATCTCGCGCGCCTGTTCCATGCTCAGCGATGTGATTTTCAGGAGATGGGTTTTCTGTTGCGCCACCAGCGAATTCAGCTCGCGGTTCTTGTCCTGATAGCTCTGGGTTTGACGGGCAACTTCTTTTTCGTTCTCGTTGAGTTTGCGTTCCCGGTTGTCAAGCTGCTCGATGCGGCGTTCGAGTGCATCCTGCTGCCTGGAAAGCTGTGATTCCTGACTGCGAAACTCTTTTTCACGTGCTGCGGATTCGGCGGCCAGTTCCTCGCGTTTTTTCATCATCTCAGCGGCCGCATCCAACCGGGCTTCTTTGATGATGGTCTCGGCCTCTCGGCGGGCCGTTTCCACGCGGGCGTGGAGTTCTTCTTCAAAGGCTTTGGCGCGTGTCTTGATGATAATCTGCTGGATCACAACGGCCAGGATACCGCCGACAAACAAACCCAGGATAATCCACAACACGACCATTTGCCCATTGACTTGAGCAATCATGTCCATTTCTGTTAACCTTCCCTTCTTGGCAAATTTGGATAGAGAGTTTATATTTGCCGAAAGCAGGGGACCTCAGGTCGAACAGAAAATCAAGAAAGGAACAAACAATCAACAGTGACCAGGATCAATAAGCACATCGTCTCTTGTCTCCGGACGGACAGTCTATCCGACCGGTTTGCAACCCTTGGCATTTAAGCTGTTTAAAAGATTTTGCCATACGTTCGCGTCGACTCTCAAAACCCGGATGCACTATCCTGTGCATCAAGGTCGACTTCCTTGCTTGTCGTTCCAATCTCACACTCGATCATTTTCATCGACTTCTTCAGATTCCGGACTTGGCGGCTATATTTTATGCAAGCCGCCTTTCGCCCCACCAAAAAATTTCGATGGTCTTGAAGCTCTGCGTACAACCTGCTGTCGGCAAATTGCATTTCCCGGCCTGTGTACATTCCGCACTTAACGGCCGGTGTCGTTTATACATTACAAGATATATGTTGTTCCGAAAACACTCGGAGTTTCGTTCATTATACGCTCATTTTTTTGACAGGTCAAGCAAAAACAATACCCAACTTTGCATTTGGCTAAGTTTTTCGGGCGGCCTGCCTGTTATCGGACGAAGCTTTGGGCGGTACGGCCTTTTTTGCCAAGAAAAGCGGTTTTCCGCTACAGACGTTATAGTCCGTTCTTTTTATGACGATACCAAGGGCGGACATTGGAGACTCGTCGGGTAAGGAAACGCCCTGAAACGCCTGTTATCCTGTAAATACGACGGCATCACCGCCGAACAGTGAGTTTTTTATGATAAAGCAAAAAGATGTACTGACAACCGGTCAGGTAGCTCAAATTTGCCGTGTCGCCCCGCGAACGGTCACCAAGTGGTTCGATTCCGGCAAACTCAATGGCTATCGCATACCCGGCTCACGCGATCGGCGCATACCGACAAGCGAACTGATCAGTTTTATGAAAACGCACAATATGCCGACCGAACAACTCGAAAAAGGCAAACTCCGGATACTGCTGATTGACAGTCAGCCTGAGGCGGCCCGTCGGTTAGCGGCGGAACTGCAAATTAAAGAGAGTTTTATTATCGAGATTGCCCACAACAGCTTTGACGCCGGCCTGGCTGCCCAGAAATGTTGCCCCAACATCATTCTTGTTGACCTGATGAGTCCGGAAATCAACGCCCACAGTCTCTGTACTTATGTGCGCGAAAATAAGGAGTTGAAAAACTGCTGTGTCATCGCGTTATCCGGGCCGTTGTCGCCAAAAGAATCCGATTCCCTCTTAAAACAGGGATTTAACGGCGTAGTGACCGATCCGAGCGATATCCATAACGTCCTGGGTTGCATTCAGGAACAGTACGCCATCCTGTTTTGAGATTGAACCCCTTTATCGCCGCACAAACATATTTCCGGCAAGCTGCTTGAGCAGCCCTTTGAGCTGCAAGCTGACCGTCGCGGCGTAAATCGTCCCAGCCGGCAGATCGGTCTGGGCAATCAACTCCTCCAGATGCAGCGGCCTGCCGTCAAAGCACCTGTACACGGCATGTTCGGAGTCGCTGAGGTTCAAGTCCGACACATCAAACAGCGTTTTTTGCGTGGCCTGTTCGGCGGTTTTGGCCGCGTTGGCGGCGCTGGCCTTCAAATCCTGCCCGATACAGCCCAGCGCGTCCATTATCTCCTCGATGCTGTCAATCAGCCGGGCGCCCTGCTTGATGAGCTTATGCGATCCGGCGCAGGCGGGGTTATCAATCGGCCCCGGCACCGCCATCACCTCACGGTTGTTCTCAAGGGTAGCCTGAGCGGTGATCAGGGCGCCGCTTGCCAGACTGGCTTCAACCACCAGCGTGCCCATCGACAGTCCGGCGATAATCCGGTTGCGCCCGGGAAAGTGGCCCGAAAGCGGCTCATCGCTCAATGGTAATTCACTCACAACGGCGCCGTTTTCGGCAATCGTCGCAAACAGCGATTTGTTTTCCGGCGGAAAGACGTGCCCCAGCCCGCATCCCTGAACGGCGATCGTGCGTCCGGCCGCCGTCAAGGCCCCGCGATGGGCCGCCGAATCGATCCCCCGCGCCAGTCCGCTGACCACCGTAAAGCCCGTACTCGCAAGAAAATGTGAAAACCGGTTGGCCTGTTCCAAGCCGTACTGGCTGCACCGCCGAGACCCGACCACCGCCACAGCCAGGTTGTCCTGACGGACCAGCGTGCCCTTGACATACAGCACCGGCGGCGGGTCGTAAATCTGCCGCAAAGCCGCCGGATACCGCGCATCGTCCAGACAGACAAGCCATACCCCGTATTTTTCGGCCAGATCAAGCTCTTTGGCGGTATCAAACCCGCCGCGCGAGCGGGCGATCCGCTCGGCGGTTTTCTGGCCGATGCCCTCGACTTTCACCAGCCCAGCCACCGAGGCCCCCAGCACAGCATCAAGAGAGCCAAGCCGTTTGATTAACTTGCGGAAATTGACCGGCCCGACGCCTTCGCTGCGAATCAGGGTCAGCCACTTTTCAATATCCGGCGAATGCGATTGTTCTGACAACGCAGGTACTCCATCAATAGTATTCATCTTTGTCTTTAATGTGCGGTAATCGTAAACGCTTTTCTTTGTCTGTCAAACCCAAAATTGAGAAAAAGATTTTTCTTTCGCCACTGTTTACTGTACACTCAAAAACATTGAACTTGGTGTGCAACGACCAATCAAAATCGCGATACTAAATAAATGATACTTTTACTTCGGAGATAAAGCACATGAGACAACTGCCACGTTTGAAAGTCCTGCTGTTAGCGTCTTTCCTGTCGTTGTTTATGCTGCCCCTGGTGTTGGCTGATGGTTCAAACTGGCCGAATTGGCGCGGGCCGCAACACAACGGCTCGTCCGATACCACAAGTCTGCCGGACACGTTGACACCCGACAATGCGGCGTGGTCCTATTCGCTGCCGGGCCCGGGCGGTTCGACGCCGGCGATATATAATGGCAAGCTCTTTTTGACCTCTACCGAATCCGGCAGCGAGAACTTGATTGCCCTGTGTTTCGATGCGGCCGACGGGACATTGCTCTGGCAAAAAACCATCACGCAAGGTCCCGACCCCCGGCGCAATACCGCCGCGGCTCCCTCGCCGATTGCCGATGATGGTCGTGTTTATTTTCTGTTTGGCAACGGTGAATTTCTCGCCCTCACGCACGACGGCACGGAGCTGTGGCGACGGAACCTGGTGGACGATTACGGCCCCTTTTCCCTGATGTGGGGCTATAGCGCCAGCCCGCTGTTGTTTGACGGGACGCTGTATGTCGCGGTCTTCCGTCGGGGGCAGGTCTATGGGGGCCGCCAGCCCGACGAGCCGCTCGTTTCATATCTGCTGGCGGTCGATCCGGCCACAGGCGAAACGCTCTTTTACCGGCAGCGACCGTCCGATGCCAACAACGAGACCACCAATTCATATATCACACCCGTTGTCGCGCAGGTCAATAATGAGCCGCTGATCGCCTTGTTTGCTGCCGATTACCTGACCACGCATGATCCGGCGACCGGCCAGGAACGCATGCGTTATCAGTACGATACGTCCCACAATCCGCGCGCCCGCAATATTCCGACGCCGATTGCCGACGGCCACATGTTGTATGTAACGCTGCCGCGCGGCGCCGCGGCGATCGGTTATGACCTGTCCGACAGCAACAATCCAAAGCGCTGGCGAACAGACTCCGGCGGTCCGGACATCTCGACGCCGGTGTTGTACCAGGGACATTTGTATATGATTCAGGACCGCACTAAGATGATGGTTTGCATCGAGCCGTCCAGCGGCAAAGTCCTCTGGAAAGGACAACTGGATCAGAAGGCGATTTATTATGCCTCCATCACCGCGGGCGACGGCAAGCTCTACACTGTCAGCGAGGCGGGCGTGGTCAATGTCGTCGCCGCGGACCCGGCTGAGTTTCGACTGCTTTCGACGACAGACTTCGGCCAGCGACCGGTGTACTCCTCTCTGGCTCTGGCCGACGGGCGGGTGTATCTGCGCACCGCCGATACCCTCTATTGTTTTGAGAACTAATTTCAGAGCGGAATGCACAGCTCAACACTCCCGATTCTGTTTGAAAACGACAGGATAATCGTCATCAACAAGCCTGCCGGCGTGTCGGTAACCGCCGACCGCACCGGTGCGCCCGATGTCCCGGAGCTTTTGAGCCGTCAGCTTGAGCTCAACGAGCCGCTCGGCGGTTTTCTGGCCGATGTCCTCGACTTTCACCAGCCCAGCCACCGAGGCCCCCAGCACAGCATCAAGAGAGCCAAGCTGTTTGATTAACTTGCGGAAATTGACCGGCCCGACGCCCTCGCTGCGAATCAGGCTCAGCCACTTTTCAATATCCGGCGAATGCGATTGTTCTGACAACGCAGATACTCCATCAATAGTATGTATCTTTGTCTTTAATATGCGGTAATCGTAAACGCCTTTTTTGTCTGTCAAACCCAAAATTGAGAAAAAGACTTTTATTTCACCATTGTTTACAGTATACTCAAAACATTGAACTTGGCGTGCAACAGCCAATCAAAATCGCGATGCTAAATAAATGATATTTTTACTTCGGAGATAAAGCACATGAGACAACTGCCACGTTTAAAGGTCCTGCTGTTAGCGTATTTCCTGTCGTTGTTTATGCTGCCCCAGGTGTTGGCTGATGGTTCAAACTGGCCGAATTGGCGCGGTCCGCAACACAACGGCTCGTCCGATACAACAAATCTGCCGGACACGTTGACACCCGACAATGCGG
>PXAQ01000092.1 GCA_003567095.1 Phycisphaerae bacterium | reverse complement strand
TGCAGGCCTACGGCCATAGCTGGGACCTGCGGTACAACATCACCCGCTGCTCGAACAACTACGGGCCGTACCACTTCCCCGAAAAAATGATCCCGCTGATGATCAACAATGCCCTGAACGACAAAGAGCTGCCCGTCTACGGCGACGGCCTTCAGGTGCGCGACTGGCTGTATGTGCAGGATCACTGCACGGCCATCTGGAAGGTGCTGACCGAGGGCAGGCCCAACACTGTCTACAACATCGGCGGCAACAACGAAAAGACCAACTTGGAGGTGGTCAGGCTGGTTCTCGAGCGGCTCGGCAAGCCCGACACCCTCATCCGCCACGTCACAGACCGCCCCGGCCACGACCGCCGCTATGCCATAGACTCGACCAAAATCATGTCCGAGCTGGGCTGGAAGCCGTCGGTCAGCTTCGAAGAGGGCATCGCCAAAACCATCGACTGGTACCTGTCCCACAGCGATTGGCTGACCCACGTTGTCTCCGGCCAATACCAAAGCTATTACGAACAGATGTACGCGGGACGATAAAAGACTTTTGTGGCGGTTTAAAGCAGTGAGCCGTAGAGCCGGGATTTAACGTTACTCGATTTTTGGTGTTCTTGAATCCAGAAACTGGGCAACAAAAAAATTTTCAACCCATGTGGCCCAGAATCTGGATGGGCATTCGGATAGTAACACTAACCCAAATACCTATCTCAGCGTTCACGATGAGGACCTGTTACATGCCCAGCGGGTGCAAGACGAATTGCTGAGTCAATATTTTCCAAAGGATAGAACTGACCCACTCTTGACCCATTTTCATGGCCAAAGGTCATTTCCGCCCAAACAGGCCCAAAATAACTGTTCGCAAACATCGCCAAATCAAACACTTATGAACCGTCCCCGTGAGGATTCGTACCTCTAAGGTTGAAAAATTATTCGAACCGGAAATGAGCGATGCTGCTCTGCGGGTATTTATTGCCCGGATTACGGCGTGGTTTCCGTCTCCGGCGGCGGATTATGAATAGGGCAAGCTCGATCTGAATAAGCACCCTGATCCAAAACGCGGCAGCGACGTTCTTTGTGCGGGTGGCCGGGGATTCGATGCTTGGAGCGGGCATTCATGACGGCGACCTACTGATCGTCGACCGGGCTAAAGACCCGAAAAACGGCAGTGTCATCATCGTCGTCCTCGACGGGCAGTTGGCCGTCAAACGGCTGGGGATTCGCCGCGGCAAAGTCTCCCTTGAGCCGGAAAACGATAACTATCCCGTCCAGAACATCACCGAAGACCTCCAGTTTGATGTGCGGCAGGCTAAGCTTGCGGCTTTGGCAACAGGCTTCAAGGTTGCGATTTCTACTGTGTTCTTTCTCCCAAGATGTGTTTTCATCGATTTGTCTGGGCCGGACGGCGCCGCCCCTGCACGACGGCGATCAATTCCTGTGCCGGCACCAGATGCCGATAGAGAAACGCCTGCATCCGCTCATCGGCAGGCACAACCGGACGACTGATCGTACGGCCGTCAACCACGGCTCGGCCTTCCAGCCGAAGCGCAACGGGATGAGCATGAAACTGACGCGGCGCAGCCAGCGTCAGTTTTGCGACCGTACTGCCGGCGGCAATGCGATTGTCGCTGAGCGTAAAGCCCGGCGGCGCATCGACGAGGACAATCTCAATATCCTCTGAAAAACCGTCCTTCGGCAGAACGTAAACGCTGAATTCGGTCGCCTGGCCGACACGGAGACCAAGGCTTGACGGCGTCATTCGCAATCTGAAATCAGGCCGAGGCGGCGAAATCCGAAGCCGATAACCGTAGGCCGGGCCGCCCTGTCCCTGAGCATCCGTCAAATGGATATAATATCGACCATCGGACGGCAATGTTGCAAGCAGATATGAATCAGCATGGTGTGTCAATAAGCCGATTTCATCTTTGAACAAATGACCTTCACGGATTACATCATCATCGTTCCATTTCAGAACGACTCCGTTGGCATCGATCAACCGTATCAGAGAGTCCAGCGGAGAGTGCAGGCGACGGGCGTAAACCTCAACGGCAATTGTCTCATTGGCGCGACCCTTCCACGAATATATATCGACATCTTCCGGCGATGCAATTGTACCATTAATAATCACCGGCGGTGTAACAGGCACAGCGGTATCGAGCGTGTTATTGGATTCTGTTTGGTCCTGTTCGGGCAACGTGTCGACGGCATACCGGAGAACATTGGAGCGTTGCGACGGCCCCTGCCAGGCAATGGAACGAAACTGATCGCCGGGTTGGGTTTCCAGAAAAAGGGTCGAGGCAGGCAGGTTCCAGCCCTCGATCGAAACCGAAACGGCGGCATTTTGACGACCACCAAGCGGAAACATGTGCGTAACGAACGGCAATGGTCCAACGGCGATACGATAGACAAAATCTTCACGGCCTCGGTAAATAGCGTCACGGATTTCCAGCTCATAAACACCGGTCTCAGGGACGGTATAAAACAGGACAGGATCAGGGTCAAAGCGGTAATTATCGGCGAATGCGACCTCATTGCCATTGGCATCGAAGAGTGTCACCACTGCCTGAAACCAACCCGGCACAGCATCGGCCAGATAGGGAATCAAACGGCGTGCCTGCACGTCGACGACAAGCGGCATATCCTTTTTGGCATGAAATCGGAATCGATCCACATCACCCGGCATAATCTGACCGTTTATCAGAACCGGCAATTGCAGCGGCTCAGGTTCCGGCAGTTGATCAAACCCCGGCAACCGAACGGGTGCCCCGTCGTTGGGCTCCAGCTCGCGCACCTCCGGTAAGTGCCCCACTTGGAAAACCATCGGATTTGTCACACCGGCCGCGGTAACAAGCCGTAATTCACGATCGCCGGCAGGCGCGTCTGCATTGATTGTAATGTCGATCAGCACCGATTCGGCCAACTGGCGATTACGCTGAAGTCTGCTGCGCGGGATCGACAAAACCGACGCAATATGTGCCAGCTCGCCGAGGCTCTTGCTTTCAAGATCATACCATAACGGATGATCCGGAAGACTGACCTCGGATTCCATGGCAATACTATCGGGGTGTTCCGACGCCTTCTCAGTCCCGGCTTTTGGGGATTCTTCCGCCTGCCGTCTGTCTCGCACTGCGTCTATCCGGCGCTGAAGCTCCTGCCGCTGCGGACGATTCAGTATTCTGGCCGGGGGCAAGTACTGAATAATCTCTGCCTGAATGCCTGTGCCGGTGATATGAACCGCCGAAGGGCCGCGTAAAAACTGTCCGCCGACGATAACGCGGACAACCGTACCGCACTGCCCGCCGGCCGGATACAGATAGCCGATTTGGGGAATGCGAGCCTGGGCCTGCTGCGCGGCCGCCGCCGCCGACAACACCCCGCACAACACCACTATCATCACGCACTTGTTCATATTCCGGCTCATTGGAAAAACCTATACGATTTCAGTCAGAATCCTGCGTCCGGCCGTGATCGGCATCACCTTGACATCCAGCCCCATCGGATTCGGCAGCGGGCCGTTGGGATTGATCCCCAGCAGGGTGTAAAAGGTGGCAATCAACTCCTGCGGGTCTACCGGGCGGTCTTTGACCTCTGAGCCGGTTTTGTCTGAGGCCCCCAGCACGCGGCCGCCTTTGAATCCGCCGCCGGCGACGACCGTACTGAAACATTTGCCGTGGTGTCCCCTGCCGCCGTTCCAGGGAGCTTGCCACTGAACCCTGGGCGTCCGTCCAAACTCGCCGCCCCACCAGACGATGGTGCTGTCCAGCAGGCCGCGTTCGGACAGATCTGCCAGCAACGTCGCCATGCCGCGATCCATTTCCGGCAGCTTACGCTGCATTATTTCAAAGTGCTGTTTGTGGGTATCCCAACCCCTGTAGTTGATGGTGATGTACGGCACGCCGTGTTCAACCAGCCGCCGCGCCATCAGGCAGGCCTGGCCGAAGGTATTGCGCCCGTAGCGCTGGCGCATGTCGTCTTTCTCGTCGCTGAGGTCAAACAGTTTTCGCGCATCGCCGAACATCACACGGTATGCCGTCTCTTCGCTGGCATCGAGCGCTTGAAAGTGCGGATTGTTCGGCATCTGCTGGCCGAGCGTGTCCAGTTGATTCTTGAGTTTTCGCCGACTGTGCTGCCGTCTGTCGGAAATACCGCGCGCGACAATGCCTTCGACCGCAAAAGGAGTCTGATTGGGATTGCCGCCGGTGACAAACGGCCGGTACTTTTGCCCCAGAAAACCCGCCTCGGAAAAACGTCCCTGCGACTCGGTCAGGACAACATAAGGCGGCACCAGTCCTTTGTAGCCGTGATCATAGCCCTTAAACAGCGCCACCACTGCGCCGACATTCGGATAAACCCGTCCGCCCGGCTCATGACCGGTCTGGACGCGGTAGGAGGCCGTCTCGTGGGCGTTGATGCCGTGGGTCATACTGCGGATGACGGCGTATTTGTCGGCTTGCCCGGCCAGCAAAGGAAGCTGTTCGCCGAGTTGTATGCCGTCGACGTTGGAGGCGATGGCTTTGTCGAACGGGCCGCAATACTCGGCGCCGGCGTCGGGTTTGGGGTCGAAGGTGTCGATATGACACGGCCCGCCCCACATCCATATCTGAATGACCGAGGCGGCCTTCGGTTTTAACGGCGCCGCGCTTGCCCAGCCGGTCAGCAGCGGTGAGACACCCAGCCCCATCGCACCGTACAGGCTCCGCTCAAGTACCTGCCGGCGTGTAATGTGATTTTTTTGTTTCATCGTCTTGTCTCCTGATTTCTGTCTTTAATGATGATATAGAAATTCTTTGGTGTTTATCAGCGACCAGACCAGGTCGTTTGCGGCCTGATTGGGACGCAAGCCGCTGGTCTTGAAATAGTCCTCGGCAACCGCCAGTTCCTCCCGCGTCGGATACCGCGACAAGGTCGTCAGGTAAAGATTTCCGATGAAAGCGCGCGGATTGCGCCCGGCCGTGCGGCTCATGGCCCTCAGTCGCGGACTGCTCTCAATTTTTCGCTGAATGTGCGACGAGTTCAGCAAATGAAGGCGCTGGGCGTCGGTCGGTTGATTATCGCGTTCGGACTCCAGCCCGGTATCGCGGGCCGGACGACCGAACATCTCAAGAAATGGGCTGGTAATACTGCCGTCGGCCAACGTGACGGTGCGATGCGTGTCGGGAATAAAGGTAAACGGCTCCGGAATCAAGCTGGAGTAACTTTCACGTGTGCCTGTGATTTGATTCAATACATCAATCAACACCTCAGCATCAAGCCGTCGCACCGGATAATACGCGAAGCCGGATTTTGCCTCCGGATGGTTACTGCGAGGAATTGACGATCTTTGATACGTTTGTGAATTGAGAATCAGGCGATAAATGTGTTTCAGGTCAAAATCAGCTTGAGTCAGTTCGCGTGCAAGAAACGTCAATAATTCCGGATTTGAGGGCGTATTGTCCGGCCGAATATCATCGGGTTCATGGATGATGCCGCGCCCCATCAATCGGCTCCACACGCGATTAACCGCCGCTTTGGCAAACCATGGATTGTCCGGCTGGGTCAGCCAGTCCGCAAATACATGCCGCGGGTCTTGACCGGCCGCGATTACGACAGATTCGCCTGTGGGAAAAACCGCTGTCAGCGATCCTGTCGCCGTCGGGTCGAGATAGACAATCTCTTCTTTCCATTCAGCGGTTTCTTTATAGGCTATACGGGAGAAAAAAAGTTCCAGTTGGCGCTGCTGCTCAGCAGGCAAATGTTCCCAGCGAACGCCCATAAACGTCAATGCCGTCGCGGCAGCGATTGCCGAGGGGGTGCGTTCCTGGACAGCCCGGTAAAAATTGACCTGCGGGACACGGTAGTTGCTCCCGCTGGAAGTCAGAAGTTCACGGGCAAACCGATCGTAGGGCATATTCTGCCGCATGGCGTCATACACCCAGCGATGATAGGCCTGCACCGCGTTAGGCCACAGATTGATGGGAAACTCCGCCTTGACCCGCAGCAGGTCGCACCACTTCATCGCCGCATATTCGGCAAAACTGTCCGACTCCAGCAGTTGCTCGATCAGTTCGGCGCGTTTGGCCGGGCGGGTGTTGTTTACAAATCGACGCACTTCGTCGGGTTCCGGCAGTCGGCCGGTCACGTCCAGAAAAACGCGACGGAGAAACACCTCATCGGAACAGAGGTTGGCCGGGGCAATGTTTTTTTGCTTCAAAACCGCGGCGACATGCTTGTCAATCTCATTGCCCGATGGCGTTTTTGCAGAGATTTCAAAGGGGCGAACGACTGTAATGTTTGCGATTAAACTCGTCTGGAATGCAAGTAAAACGGCGGCAAGTACCTTTAAGGTCACTTCTTTTAGGGTTGAGCAGCCATCTTTTTTCATTGCAACACCTTAAGGTTAGTTGTCCAACACTCAAAATAGAGCATAAGAAAACCCACGCGGACACCCAGCATCCGCAAGCGGGGGTATCACGGCCACAGCCTGCGACCGGCCCCATCACAAAGCCACCCTTAGCGTCTGTTGAAGTCATCAAGGATTTGGCTAACGGTTTTGTCTCCACAATATTTCAGGATTCTGGAATGGCGACCATCCAGAGCCAGGGGCGCGTCCAGCCCGAACGCAGACAAGTCATACTCCTTGGCCTCGTCGCCCCAATTGAACACTCCGAGAAAAATCGAGCAATCGTAACTCGCCAGAATCAGCTCAAAGGCATTGCGGCCATGATCTGCTTTTGCCCACATATCGACGGGCACGGAAACCTCCATGGCCGGCCATTCCAGCACCTTGCGAAACATCGCCGTGCGCTGCGGTCGCAGAATCATGAGATTATCGCTGTTGAGACGGACGTTACCGTAGAGCTTGTTGTAATCGGCCCACATCTGCGCCTCATTCAAACTCATGCTGCCGCCGTGCTTGTGACTTTCCTGGCGGACGCGGTCATCCTCGTCCTCCGCTTCCCGAAAAACGAGGTAATCGGCATCGCCTCTCCAGACTTTGCCATCCAAATAGGAGATACTGGAATTCTGGAATACCCGGCTAATGAAGGCCCCATAGCGTGGATGGATGTCGCCACCGGTGCGCATGCCATCGACAAAGCCGATGGTCGGTCCAAACACTGCCGAGCAACCCAGAAAATAGTTATCCTCTCCAATCGCCTCGCGCATCGTTTGCATACCGAGCCGGAAACGCTCGACGCCTGAGATCGTCGGATCGTAGGAGCGGATCGATGTGACGTCCGGATTTGCACGCTTGATTTCCGAATTCAATCCAAAGCGCATAAAGTCCACCTTGAAATAAGTGATACCCCACTCTTTCATCGCTTCGATGCATTCCCGAATGTAAGCGCGCGCCCCTGGATGCGAATA
>PXAQ01000206.1 GCA_003567095.1 Phycisphaerae bacterium | reverse complement strand
TTCGTTATTCGTGGAACGGACTATCAAAACCATCAGGAACTCAACACCTTCTTGAATAAATATGTCAGATATCGCAACAAACAGACTCAACAAAAATGAAACTTATTTAATGGAAACGGCAATAGAAGGAATCATTGATCTCGACGGTACTGAAACAAGTGGCGTAATATTCCAGGAAGTTTCTTTGCAGACAATCGCTTGGGTAAAAAGACCTTTCCAGTGCGCGTATTGCCAGCCGGATGTGCCAATATAACAAGGCATTTCAACTCTTTATTGCCAATATTTGGGACGGCCGTGGTAATCGTATAACATTATTTCATACTCGCGGTTCACAGGCGCATCAGGATCAAACTCAGGACTTTTTTCGATGGCTTCTTTGGTAACATCGACAAATGCCTCGGCTTTCTGCCAGCTGATTTGTTTAATCAAATCCGGCGGGATGATGACCTTCTTTCCGGGCAGCCAGTTGCGCGTATCCACGATCAGATAGCGGATCATCCAATCAGCGTTATCAACAATAAAATCCTCCACATGGCCGATATCGCCGTCCTCGGCGTGGACTCTATAGTTGATGACCGCTCGGGTGCTGCGAAGATGAGGATCATTGCCTGCATCCTCTGTTTTACCGGTTCCCGTTTCCTTGCCGGCCTGCCGGGCGGCTTTTGCGACATCCGGCATCGTGGCCGTCGTGAGCGTGCTGAAAGAGCCGATCCAGTAGGGTGTCCAGTCGAAGTGTTTGTGCAATTCCATTTCCTGTTGACGTGAAACAGGTGGTTCGGTATCGATGTCAGGGCTGTTTTTCACTTGCTCGCGTGTCAGATTAACCGGAAAAACCTGTCCCGTCAAGTCGCCACAGACACCCGGCGTCAACAGCACCTTTTGGCCCGGCAACAGTGTGCCGGTGTCCACGACCAAATAACGCACAGCCCACGTCTGTTCATCAAACAGGAGACTATAAAGATGACCGATGCTGCCGTCGGTGGCTTCAATCTTAAACTTTGTCGGATCTTTGAAACTGAGAAGCATAAGCCATCTCCTTACTGTGCGGTGTAACCGCCGTCAATAACCAATTCGCTGCCGGTCACGTATTTCGATTCGTCCGAGGCCAGATACACCACGCCGTAGGCGATATCATCCGGCTCTCCGACATGTCCAATGGGGTGGCGACTGTCCAGTTGCCGTCTAAATTCCTCGACACCGTCGGGCGAATCCTCGGCAAGTTGTTCGACCAGCGGCGTCCAAATAAATCCCGGATGCACGGAGTTGACGCGGATGTGGTCTTTGGCATAGATCAACGCGTCATTCTTGGTCATCAGCCGAATGGCGCCTTTGGAGGCGTGGTACGGCGGCAGGTCGCCGGCGCCTACAATACCGTAGATGGAAGACAGGTTGATGATGCTTCCGCCGCCTTTTTGGCGCATGTGCGAAACAACATGCTTAGTGCACAGAAAAACGCCGTTGACATTGATTTTCATTACCTCTTGCCACTGGTCTTCGTCAATTTCGTCCGTGGGGCGGTTAACGCCCGAAATACCCGCATTGTTGACCAATACGTCGATCGGGCCGAATTCTTCGGCCACCTTAGCGAAGACCTTTTTGACATTCTCTTCATTGGACGTATCCAGATGCCAAAATTTGGCCACCCCGTCGGAGATGACAATTTGATCCGCAACCTGTTGGCCTTCTTCATCTTTAATATCTGTTACGGCCACGGCGGCACCTTGATCAGCCAGCATCAGCGCGATGGCGCGTCCGATTCCCAGCGCACCACCTGTGACCAGTACGACTTTTCTGCTTAAACGTGTCATTGCTGATCCTTTGTCACAAAATCCAAAGCGGTGGATGCCTTGTCGTTTGACAGTGCGCCGAAGATAAGCATTTTTGTGCGATAACAGTCGTCCCTGAAACAACATTCCATCTGAGGGCAAAACCCGTTGGGTATGCCATAGCAGGGTGTAAACCCTTCCGCTTCCTGCATGGCATGCACCAGGTCGGTTTTGCGCATTTTCCCTGTTTTCATACCCAACCGCCTTGCTTTATCTTTGAGTTCGCTCATTGTCATTGTTCGTGTCTCTCTTTCGTATCATCATGTGTTTAAGAGACCTTCTGTTTTTCGAGCCAGCTTCCATAGCAATCCTCCAAGCTGCAATCATACCATACCAATCGAATCCCGTTTTCGATGATCGAGTCGGCTTTGATCATGCGCGAGCCGCATTCGCGGCATCGATGTCTGCTGAGTATTCTCTGACCTTTGTGAGGACGCGTTTTTAATGTTGCGGATCTGGATTCCATCATATTAGCTCCCATTGTTCTGCTTATTGTTTGTAATTTTCAGAGTTTGCTTCCACACATTGAACGATATTCAACAGAAAGGATAGCACTGTTATGATCGGAGATAAATAGGGAGAATGCTTAATTTGAGTATGGGGAATACTCAAAGTAATCTCTAAAAATTGAACATACATAGTCAAGACAGCCGTAAGACAAGCATTTCACGCGACAGATGGCCGTGATACCTGATTTTGAGGTTCTCAATACAATTTACAGTCTTTTTGTCAACGCTGCGGTTCCCATTTCCAGTTTAACACCTCCGGCATATCCTGCCCGTGTTTGGTGATATACTGTCTGTGCTCGACGAGTTTGTCGCGAAGCATCTGTTTGACATAGGCAGCCGAGGCGCCGAGTTTGGGGACACGGTCGATAACATCACCGACCAACTGAAACCGATCAAGACGATTCAATACGGTCATATCAAACGGCGTGGTGGTCGTGCCTTCCTCGACATAGCCCCGCACGTGAAGATTTTGGTGGTTGGTGCGGCGGTAGGTCAGGCGGTGAATCAGCCAGGGATAGCCGTGAAAAACAAAGATAATCGGTTTGTCAGTAGTAAACAAAGCGTCGAAATCCTTGTCGTCCAGCCCGTGAGGATGTTCACTGGGCGATTGGAGTTTCATCAGGTTGACAACATTAATAACCCGTACCTTGACACTCGGCAGATGCTCGCGCAAAAGGCTCACCGCCGCCAGCGTCTCCAGCGTCGGCACATCGCCGCAGCAGGCCATCACCACATCCGGCTCGGCGCCTTGATCGTTGCTGGCCCACGGCCAGATGCCCAGTCCCGCCGTACAGTGCTTGACCGCCGACTCAATATCGAGCCACTGATGGTGCCGCTGCTTGCCGGCAACAATGACATTGACATAATGCTGGCTGCGGAGGCAATGATTCGTGACCGACAGCAGCGTATTGGCGTCCGGCGGCAGATACACCCGGACAATATCGGCCTTCTTATTGACGACGTGGTCGATAAATCCGGGGTCCTGATGACTGAACCCGTTGTGATCCTGCCGCCAGACGTGTGAGCTGAGCAGAATGTTCATCGACGCAATCGGCGCCCGCCAGGGAATATGCCCCTTGCGGGTGACATGCAGCCACTTGGCGTGCTGGTTGAACATCGAATCGATGATATGGGCGAAGGCCTCATACGTGGAAAACAGCCCGTGCCGTCCGGTCAACAGATACCCTTCCAGCCAGCCCTGACAGGTGTGTTCGCTGAGGATTTCCATCACGCGCCCGTCCGGCGCCAGTTCGCCGCCGTCGGCGTCTTCGGGCAAGATCTCCGCCATCCATGTTTTTTTGCTCACTTCATACACCGCGGCCAGTCGATTGGAGGCGGTTTCATCCGGGCCGAAGATACGGAACGTCTTGGGATTGAGTTTGACGACATCGCGCAAGAATGTCCCCATCACCCGCGTCGCTTCAGCCTCGACTGCCCCCGGTGCGGGAATGTCGATGGCATACTCCCGAAAATCGGGCATCTTTAAAGCATGACGAAGAATGCCGCCGTTGGCGTGCGGATTGTCGCCCATCCGCCGTTTGCCCGCAGGGGCCAACTCGGCCAGTTCCGATACAAACGTTCCGTTTTCGTCGAACAGCTCGTCGGGCTTGTAACTCTTGAGCCACTGCTCCAGCTCCTTGACCCGTTTAGGGTTGTTGAAGACATCGGCCAGCGGCACCTGATGCGACCGCCACGACCCCTCGATTTTCTTGCCGTCTACCGTCTGAGGCCCCGTCCAGCCCTTGGGTGTTCGCAGCACGATCATCGGCCACTGCGGACGCTCGACGCCGTTTTCGCGACGGGCCTTGTCTTGAATCGCTTTGATTTCGGTGGCAACGGCATCCAACGTCCCGGCCATCAAGGCGTGCATTGCTTCAGGGCTATCTCCTTGCACAAAGTGGGGTTTATATCCATAGCCGACCATCAGTTTTTCCAGTTCGTCATGACTGATACGGGCCAGCACGGTCGGGTTGGCGATCTTGTAGCCGTTCAGGTGCAGGATCGGCAGCACCGCGCCGTCCGTGGCCGGGTTGAGGAATTTATTGGAATGCCATGCGGTCGCCAGCGGCCCGGTCTCGGCCTCGCCGTCGCCGACCACGCACACCGCCACTAAATCCGGATTGTCGAATACCGCGCCGAACGCATGGGACAACGCATAGCCCAACTCGCCGCCTTCGTGAATCGAGCCGGGGATTTCCGGGGCGACATGGCTGGAAATTCCCCCGGGAAAGGAGAATTGCTTAAACAGCTTTCGCATCCCCTCGGCATCCTGTGAGATATCCGGATAGTACTCGCTGTAGGTGCCCTCGAGATAGGTGTTGGCAACCAATCCGGGACCGCCGTGGCCGGGACCGGTGATGTAGATCGCGTTTAAGTTCTGCTCTTTGATGAGCCGATTGATGTGTACATAAATAAAGTTCAACCCCGGTGTCGTTCCCCAATGCCCCAGCAGACGCGGCTTGATGTGCTCTGCTTTGAGGGATGTCCTGAGCAACGGATTATCCAGCAGATAAATTTGCCCGACCGACAAATAATTGGCGGCGCGCCAGTAAGCGTCCATCTTTTTAAGCAAATCCTCTGTCAGTGCCTGACTCATAATGATCTCCAAAAACCAAAGTTTACGGTAATTGATCAACATCTGCAGCACAAAGGTTGCCGGAAACCCAATCCACAATTAAATCGATTCAATCAGCAATCGCAGCGTCTTGACCGATATGGACACTGCGGATACAGTTCCGGAACCTATGTGCCTTTAACAGGAATCTCCCCTTCGGAGCATTTTGTTGTATATATTACGTGCCCGTTATTTGTGTTGACTCGTGACGTTCATCACACGCTGGTCGGTGGCGTTTTGATCGGCCTTGAAGCTGTTCAGTCCCGCCAGATTCATCAGGCTGTCCAGTCCGATTTGCTGACTTTTGAGAGCGTCGGACCAGTTGCCAAGACGGGGGATTTTGCCTTCGTGGTAACTGGTTTCAACGTGCGACGGTTCCCATTTAACCAGAATATCGGCGCGCCGGTGCTTTTTGAAGAAATCATAAAGATCGTTCGGGGTGAATCTGTCTATGTTTTCCTGCTCCAGGGCATCGACGCAGGCGACCAGCGTATCGTCAATGTCCCACAGCGTATCCAGCCAAACGGCGTCATGATCCAGGCCGTCTTTGACGTCCTCTTGATATGCCCAGTCGGATCGATCCACAATCATGTCCAGGCCAATGTCCAACTCCAGAAATTCACGGGTCCAAGCCTGTCCAATATGTTCAATCTCTCCGGAATCCAGCCATAGTTTGGCGTCCATCTCGAATAATTTTTGCCATTTCGAAACGCTTTCAAACTCTCTTTTTTTGACATCATATTGAGGACAAAAGTCACGCTCCAAGAAATCCTTCTGTTTGCTTTCCAGTTCCTGATTTTGTCCAACCGCACACATAAATACATCTCCTCACTAAAGGTTCTGCCTCTCGGCAACGCCGTGTATTGAAAAACGGCCCGCTTGAAAAGGTCGAACAGACACTCACAGCGTGTTACTTGTAACGTCAAACCGGCGTGACGAACAATAAGGAAATCCCTTAATTCAGACGCTCTTAATACGCAAAAAACCCAACAGCCAAGGGAAATCCGTTCACAGGGCCCAGACAATGAAAACGGCAGCTATGATCTCCGGCGGCAATGGGTAAGAATGCCGTGAAATGCGTTTGAACAGATTGGCACACAATATCGAAATTGAAAATGAAAACGAAAAAAGGCAAGAACAAGCAAAACCCTGTATTACGTTGAGGAATTTACCAATAGCCGGGGCGGACAATTCTGCTACAGTACACGCTATAGTAGAAACGAGTATTGTTGATATTTTTAGCGGAGGCTAATCATGCAGGTAAGCGACGTAATGACACGAGAAATCAGGCTGATCAAACAGGATGCCACCTTGATACAAGCGGCTGAACTGATGCGACAGCACAACATCGGCTGTTTACCGGTTTACTCCGGCAATCAGATCACGGGAATGGTAACAGATCGCGATCTTGTGATCCGGGGACTGGCCGAACATCTGGATCCCGGTCAGACACATGTCCAGGACGTGATGACCAAAGGTGTCTATACCTGTCTGGAAAATCAGAGCGTCGAAGAGGCGTGCCGGCTGATGGAAGACAAACAGGTTCACCGGATTTTGGTGCTTGATCGCGACCACCAGCCGATAGGTATCATATCCATGCAGAACTTGGCCCTTGGTACGCACAACGAGCATTTATGCTATGAAGTGATGGAAAATATCTGTCGAGACCGATAGCCTGTACCGCCTCGGCGGATGCCGGAGGACAGGTGCGACTTTTTAATGCCGAATCGGCCGTTGCCGATAACCGTGGGCAGGCTGTAACGCCGGCTTTTTTGGACACGTCACGGAACGATGAGATTGGTACAATGAAGCAGATATCGACAGAGCAATTGATCGGACAAATGGAGAATTCGGACGTTAAGGTACTCGATGTCCGTTCCGTGGATACGTATAACGGCTGGCCGCTTGGACACCAGGCTCGCGGCGGGCACATTCGAGACGCCAAAAGCCTGCCCTTTAAATGGCTGCGATACATTGACTGGATTGAAATTGTACGGGCCAAGGGGCTTAAGCCGAAAGACCGCCTTGTGGTGTACAGCGATCGTCCCGACCAGAGCCGAAAGGTTGCCGAGCAGTTTCATCGGGCAGGGTTTGAGCATATTGGGGTTTATTATCATTTTGTGGATGAGTGGTGTGCTGATGAAGCTTTGCCGATGGATCAATTGCCGCGCTATGACACGCTCGTCTCGGCCGACTGGCTGCAGACGCTGATCCATACCGGCCAGGCACCGACTTTTGAGAATGACAACTATGTGCTTTGCCATGCCCACTACCGCAATAGACAGGATTACGACGAGGGCCATATCCCAGGCGCTGTCGAGGTGGACACGATGACCTTGGAATCACCGGAGACCTGGAATCGCCGCTGTGCGGAAGAACTCAAGGCGGCACTGGAGAGCC
>PXAQ01000077.1 GCA_003567095.1 Phycisphaerae bacterium | reverse complement strand
GACGACCTTACAATCACGGAGCCGGTCGTTCCATATTTTCTTTTTGTCCAGCAGGTCCGCCAGGAACACCCCGACAGCGCCGTCGACATCGGGTTCCAGGACGAAGCGAGGATCGGCCAGCAAGGAATGCTCACGGCGGTATGGGCCGAGAAGGGAACACGTCCGACGGCATTGAAGCAAACCGAATACGAGTGGGTTTATCTGTTCGGTGCGGTCAATCCGAAAACCGGCGAATCCTCCGCTCTCATCGCACCGACCGTCAATACCGATTATTTGAACGCGCATCTGAACTTTATCAGTCAACAGGTCAGACCGAAAACACAGGGGGGACGGGTCTTGGATCAGGCCGGATGGCACGACTCCAAAACGCTGAATGTGCCGGACAATATCACCTTGCTCCCGCTGCCGCCGTATAGCCCGGAACGGAATACGACCGAACGCTTGTGGGCCTATCTGAAAAGTACAAACTGCGATCTCAAGGGTGTTTTTGAATTTTCTTTATTATCGGACATTGTGCTGTATGTTTTATGTGGATGATCTTGCAGGCTTACAAAACAAGGCCTGCTCTTATCGGGTGTAAATTTATCCATCTCTATCATTTTCAATGTGTTATGGATATTTCTGGGGAGCTTGGCGTTTTTTGCTGACCGTTTTTTGATTAGCCTGCGGTCACGTTTGACCGACATACAGGTGTAACTTAATGTATATAAGGGCAAGGTGACGGCGGATACGGCCGAAAATGGAATAATACGTATCTGAAAAACGGGGTTTATGCCGTATTATGGCTAAATGCCCGAGAGTTGGTAAAACAATGAGCCGAATGAACTGGACAATTTTGGCGCTGCTGCTGATGATTCCCGGCGCGGGCGGACTGGGCTGGGCGATGGTGCATCAACGTCAGTTGGACCGCCAGATCGCCGAGGCAGCCGAGGCGATTGCCGAGGCGCCCTCAGCCGAAGAATACCTGGCGTTGTACAGCCGATGGTCGGCGCTGTCTGCGGCCGAGAAGGCGGACAATCCATGGGGCCAGGGACGCTACGGCGGCCCGGAGATACAGCAACGTCTCCGCGAAGACCAGCACATCCGGCTTAAGGCCGATTTGCCGAATCTGGATGCTGGCCTGAAAAGCCATCCCCCCCAGCTTGCTGAAGTGCTTTATGGGGCTGACTGGAAGCAGCGTCTGGCCGACTATCAGCGGCAACGGGAACGGCGCAGCGTGATCGCCAGCGGATCGGGCATCCTGCTGTTTGCCGGTTGTCTGATGTTTGGCGGCGGTTTGCTCAAAGGGTTTGTATTTCGTTACCTGGACGGCGCCGGCCGTGACGAGGAATCCGAAGACGTCGAGTCTGGGCAGACAGTTTCTTCAGGCACCCAGGACAGCGCTGCCGAACCGTGCAGCCAGGACGCATCAGAACACACAGAACCGCATGATAAAAAAGCAACGACGGCTCCCTCGACCGAGCCTGAGGTGCGCCCCGCATATGCAGGACAGGGGTATTTTCAATCGGCTCAAAACACCCCAAAGGAGGCCGCCTCGAGGAAACCTGCCTCTTCGGCTCCTGACGTGCCCGCGACGCCGGCGGCCGAGTCGGATGAATTTTCCGCGGCGTTGGCGTTGATGGATTCACCTGCGCCGTCCGCCTCGCAGGAGCACTCGTATTTCGGCTGGGCCATCGACCCCAAGGCCGAAGAGGAAAATCCGGCGGTAACGAATTTAATGACGACGCAGGCGGCCGCAAGTGAATTGGCTGAGCTGACCGAACTGACCGAGGAGGTCTCGGCGATTCGACAGTACGCCGCGGCCCAGCAGGATCAAATGCGCAAATTTCAGGACGGCTACGACTGGATGATCGTTCGCCGCTTCTGCCTGCGATTTATCCGCTGTATTGACAATCTGGAAGATCGGCTGGAACATCTGGACGGCGACGAACAGGCGCTTCGTGAGTCTCTGGAGGACATTCGCGATGAGTTGGTTTTTGCGCTCGAATCCAGCGGCGTCGAGCAGTACAGCCCGGATCTGAAAGCCCCGTTCAAAGGGCTTGAAAAATACGTCGAGGCGGTCCGTCAGCGCGTCCCTGTCTCGGATGCGGCGCTGGCCGGAACGATTGCCAAAATCGTCCGTCCCGGCTATCAATACTTAATCAGCGATGACGAGGTGAAAATTGTACGCTGCGCACAGGTCAAGCTGTATGACGCGGCAGACACCGAACAGTAAAGGACAAAACCATGGGTACTATTGCAGGAATCGATCTGGGAACGACTTTTTCAGCGCTGGCTCGACTTAATGAAATCGGCCGGCCGGACATTGTCCCCAACAGCGAAGGCGAGCGTATCACGCCCTCGGCGATTTTTTTTGACGACGAAGACGCCGGCGCAATTCGAATCGGGCTCGAAGCGATCAACTGCCGCCAGCTCAACCCCGAGCGAGCCGTTCGCTGGATTAAGCGTCATATGGGCGATACCGACTGGAAAAAGACCATTGACCAGCGCGACTGGACCCCGGAAGAAGTATCCGGGCTAATCCTGAAAAAACTCTGCCAGGATGCCTCCCGTCAGCACGATACCATCAAAGACGTGGTCATCTCCGTACCGGCGCATTTTGACGAAGTCCGCCGCAAGGCCACGATGGACGCCGGTCAGTTGGCCGGGCTGAATGTCATCGGCATCGTCAATGAACCGGTCGCCGCGGCGCTGTATTACGCCACCGCCCAGAGCGTCAAGGGGCGCGTGATGGTTTATGACCTCGGCGGCGGCACGTTCGATGTGACGATTCTCGATGTGGACGGCCGCGATATGAAGATCGTCTGCAGCCAGGGCGATCACGCGCTGGGCGGTGTGGATTTTGACCGCAAAGTGCTGGAGCTGTTTGAAGAGCTTTACCGCAAGGAGTACGATACCGAGCTGATTCAGTCCGATCAGGATCGCGCCCGTTATGAGGACGAGGCCGAAGATGTGAAAAAGACCCTGTCACGGCGTCCGACGGCCCGCCGAATCCTGTACGGCCCGGCCGGCAGCCTGCGCGTTGAGATCACTCGCGAGCAGTTCGAAAAAGCCATTGAGCCGCTGATTGCCCGAACCGAAATCCTGATCGAGGTAGCGCTGGAAGAGGCTAAATGCGGCGTCGAGGATATCAGCCAGGTGCTGCTGGTCGGCGGAAGCACACGAATCCCGACCATTCAGGAGCGTTTAACCCGGACGTTCGGCCGGGCGCCCGAAAACACGGTCAACGTGGACGAATGTGTTGCGCTGGGCGCGGCAATCCATGCCGGGCTGACACTGATGCGGGACAACCCCCAAAGCGTCGCTTCGGGCATTGCCGCTGGGCTGCGCGATGTCAAGCTGCAGGATGTCTGCAACCACAGCTACGGAACCATTTGCGCGCCGCTGGACAAAGAGACCGGCCGCCATGTGGTTCGCAACAGTATCATCCTGCAAAAGAATACCCCCCTGCCCTGCGAATCGACCCAGACCTTTTACACAATGGCCGAAGGACAGTCCGAGCTCCAGGTCATCGTCACACAGGGTGAAGACGAGGATCCCGAATTTGTCAATCGCATTGCAACCGAAGAGTTCAAGCTGCCCCCGGACCGTCCCGCCAATCGGCCGATCAGCGTACGCTACAGCTACGACGTCAATCAGCGGATGCACTGTACGTTTCTGGATGAAGAATCCGGCCGGTCGCTCGAGATGGAATTCAATGCCGCTGACAAGGGGCAGATCAAGCAAGCCGATGTCCGGCAGAATGCCGAAGAAATCAGCGCCTTCAAGGTGCAGTAATTAAGGACAGGGACAGGTCAAATGACGGCCGAGCATGTCAGCAAGCAGATCGTTTTAGCAGGTCGATATAGTCTGGCCGCGATGAGCAGGCTGCTGGCCGCTGCATCGGCTTTTCTACGCTGCCGACGGTTTCGCTGTCAGGCCGAGCAGGTACTGGACGAGAGCTGCCCGCCGTATGAAGACCGTTTTCTGTGTGTCAGCATGAGCGGAGGTATTCGCGTTGCCTGTGACAATCTCGATACCGACGTGCGCGTGGAACTGCTTGACGTAACCGGCGGGCAGGGAAGCGCCGAACCGGTCCTCTCAGCCGAGCCGCAATGGCAGCAGTCACAGTCGCCGGTGTTTCATTACCAGGCCCATAACGGCGTGATACCCTCCCGGCATTCCGTGCTGCCCAAGCCGGTGTCGATTGTCAAAATTCCGCTGCACCAGCTTCGCTTTGCGCGTCGAGGCCGACGAAAGATACAGGTGCAGGTAGCCATTACAAGCCGTGACCATCAACAGGTGTTTGCCCGGGCGCAAACGTCCACCGAGTATGTGGCCCGCCGTGACGGTTTTGTCGAGATGCAGGAGCGGCACGAGGCGGTGCTGCGGGCTGCCGTGGAGCTTGCTTGTGCCGCGGCCGAGCAGCCGCATATGGCGGACGCAGCCGATCTCATTGGCGACTGGCTCGCTGAAAAAACGCAGCATTTTACACCGCGCAGCTCCCTGACCGAGCCGCTGGACCGTCTGATGCAATCGGAGGGGACAATGGATACGGCCGCGGCGTGCGAATGTATCCTGGCATGGGGACGCAAATCCGATGCGGCCGCGACAATGGACCTGGTACTGCAGGTCGCCGCGCTGCATTCGGAGCCATCCGGCAGACAGGAGACCCTGCTCTGGTCGCTGGCCGAGCAGTTGGCGATTTCCGGACAGCGGTTTCAGATGTTATGCCAGAAACGGCTGCTGAGGGAGCATTGCTCGGCCTGCTGGGCGCCGCTGCTGCTGGGGATTCGGGGGCAGTTGCCGCCCGATGAGCTGCGCAGCCGTCTCAATGAGCAGTACCGAAAATGGAACGCCCGCGTGACCCACGTCGACGCCGAGGTCCGCCGCCAGGCGGATATCATCCTGTCCCTGATCGCCGAGGTTCGCAGTCAGCACGAGACCGTTTGCCATCGATAACACTGCCCTGGTGCATCAATCACTCCACAAAAGACCGAAACCTGAAAGTACCTCTTTGAAAGTTGCTTTCTTTTACGGTAAAGTATGGTAAAGGTCCGAAAAAAGAAAACTGCAATCAGGAGTGTACCCATGCAGGTCGGTGTATTGACAATTACGATTCATCTTCACGCCATTGCCTCGCTCAAAGACAAGCGCAAAATCATCAAAAGCCTCCTCGAGCGACTCCGCAGCCGCTTCAACTGCGCCGCGGCGGAGATCGAAGGCCAGGACAGCAAACAGATTGCCCGCGTCGGGCTGGCCGTCGTTTCCAATGACGCCCGCATGGTCAACCGGCAGCTGGATCTCATTGCCGATTTTGTCCATCAGGATGGGCGGTTTGCAGTCGTGCGTATCGGGCGCGAAATCTTCGGCGCAAACGACGATTATCCCCTTGATTCCATGCGCTGATGGGGGTATAAAGCAACCAAGGCGTTGCTGCCAAGCACGTCAATGCGTGATAAGCCAATTACAGGACAGACTTATGGATAAATCAGGGGAAAAGCTCTTTCAATCGGCACTGTTAGCGGTTCTTGTGCTCTTTTCAGGTTGCGCGATGGTGCGCGTGACCGACCCTGAAAAAACCGCCACCCAGCAATACCTGACCTCCGAGGCGGTCGCCAAGGCCATTGAGCAGCTTTCGTTTGATATTCTCCGCGGACGAACGGTGTATATCGACAATTCTTATCTGGATGAGGCCGAGCAGCGGTTCGCCACGGCCGAGTTCCGGGCCACCGTGCTCCAGGCCGGGGCCTATGTGATTGACGACCGCAGCGCAGCGGAAATCATCGTCGAGATGCGCAGCAACGGCATCGGCATCGACCGTTACGAAAGCCTGCTGGGCATCCCCTCCCTTGGCGGCCCGGCCGCGGCCGCACCGGGCGCGCCGCCGGGGGCGCAGTCGATTGTCACCCCCGAGCTGGCCATCACCAAAAATCTCCGGCAACACGGTTTTGCCAGTCTTTCCTATGTCGCCTTTTGGGCCGACAGCGGAGAAATCGTCACCCACAGCGGCCCGTTTGTCGGCCAGACCTATCGACAGGACTGGTGGTTTCTGGGCTTTGGGCCGCGAACCATCGGCAACGTCCCGGTTGTCGAGCCTGTTCTGGACTAAGAAAGCTCTCTGCGGTCCGGCCAATACGGTGTAATTATGGTGATTAAAAAACTCATACGTTTCTTGATAAAGTCAATCGTGGCAATCCTCGTGCTTGTCATTGTCCTGGCCGTCCTGTTCCGGATCCAACTGGCCGGGCCGCTGGCTCTGCGCGTTGCCGGACACTGGACGGGCCTGGACATCACCGCCGACCGGATGGCGTTTGACACGGATGGACAGCTCACGCTAAGCCGTCTGGCCGTTACCCTCCCCCACGAGCCGGAGCCGTTTTTCACCGCCGAGCGGCTTTCTGTCACGATGCACAGCCTGGCCGATATCCTCACTGAACGGGCGCTGAACATCACACACGTTCAACTGCTCCGGCCGACGCTGACCGTGCGCATCGACGCCGATGGGCGGCTCAACATTGCCCAGCTCCTGCCGGAGCGTCCCGACAGGCCCGATCGTCCCCCGCCCGCTGTGCCCGATGTTTCAATTGTGGCAGGCACATTCACCGTTGAGCCCCACGACAAAGAGCCTCTCTCGGCCCGGCCCATCGACTTTCGCAGCAGGACCACGCACGACAACCAAATTCAGTTAGCCCTGTCCCTTGATGAGACGAATCAAATCAGCGGCGTCGTTGACCCGCAGACGCTGACCCATCAACTGGCGCTGCGGATGGACAACCTCGACGCGCTGCCAATCCCGCTCGACCTCGGCGTTGCCAGGACGTTGACAATCCAGGCCGGCTGGGAAGGGCACATCACCCCAGAGCCGTGGCGTATAGACGGCACTCTGTTTCTGACCTCACGGTTGCCCGATCAGGCGGACGCATCCCTGCAGGCCGCCATCGCCATCGACGCCGATACCCTGACCGCTGACATTCACCAGCTCAGCGCGTATCCCTGGCCGCTGCTGGGCAAACGAGACGAGCCGCCGGATGCCATTGACGTCACCCAGGGCACACTGCGCATCGATTACGCGGACCAGCGGCTTGATCTCGACGCTGTTCACATCGCCCTGCTTGAAGGCCAAATACTTTTTGACGCCACGGTGTATCCCCGACAGTGGCAGCAGAGCCGCGCCGACCTTGACATCACCGGCCTTCGTCTCGGGCCCGTGCTCGCGCCCAAGCCGTTTCAGGACGCCATCCTCAGCGGCGCCGTCGGCTTTGAGCCGGCAAAAGACCCCCGCCCGATGGAACCGATGGCCATCTCCCTGCGCGCCCGTCTGGACGGCGAAAAATTCCGGGCCGCCGGACTTGAAGAGTTTATCGCCGAGGGCTATTTCAGCGAAAAAAGACTGGTCACCCGTCACACCGAAATCCCGGTCTTTGGCG
>PXAQ01000141.1 GCA_003567095.1 Phycisphaerae bacterium | reverse complement strand
TGAAACAGAATCCCTACTACGTCGGCATTGAAAAACTGTCGCTGCGCGTCGATACGCGCAATCGAGAGCAGATGAGCTTTGAGCTTACCGTTTTTACGTATGCAAATTGAAAGCGAGGTCAACAATGAAATCGTTTAAGACACGTCTCCCGTCAAACACACCGGACCGGCTGCTGCGCTGGGCGGGTATCGGGCTGCTTGTCTGGCTGGCGGTGCTGGTGCTCAGCGCCGGCGCGGGGGGCCTGCGGGCCTCGGGCAAAGCGGCCGAAGCGATTCGCCAGTACCAGCGTCTTCAAAACGACTCGGCCGAATCGCAGCAGGACACCGGCGAAACAGTGCGGCAGTTGGCGCAAAACAATCTGTTTGCCGCGCCGTCGTCGCGCAATGCGCTGCCCCAGACCCAGGCCATCCTCGGCGATGCGGTGCTGATCGGTGACCAGTGGTACCGGCAAGGCCAGGAGGTCGACGGCTACCAGATCGTCGCCATCGGGCCGGACTTTGTCACCGTTCTGGATGACGGCACGCAGCGCCGATTGGCGCCGTTTGATGTCGAGGTGGACTATGGCGACCAGGCCGCACGCGGGCCGGACGAGGAGCGCGGCGGAGAGTCCCGAGAAGGCCGGCGCGGACGCAGAGGCCCCGAGAGCGCCCGGGACAACGATGGGACAGACGCCCAGACCGCAGGCCAACGGCGCCGACCGCCGGAAGAGGTCCGCAGCCGGATGAGGCAGATGCGGGAACGTGTTGAGTCGATGACGCCCGAGCAGCGTCGCGAAATGTACCAGCGCTATCAAAATGCCTCGCCCCAGGAACG
The DNA here is from genome assembly GCA_003567095.1 of Phycisphaerae bacterium. Next base: position 6,632 of record PXAQ01000141.1, on the reverse strand, counting down.
CGAACAAATGAGAGAACAATTCAGACGAAATTGAGGTCCGTAAAAATGAACGTATCGCATATTAAATTCAGTGTGCTGGGGCTTGCCGGGGTATGCCTGGTTGTGGTTGTCCTGCATGGGACATTGATGTCCGAAAACGATTCGGCCGTCTCGTACAATGACGATCCGATCCCGACAACCGAGACCGTCCGGCAGCCGGCTTCGGAGGATCGGCCAGACGAAACGGCACAGGCCGAGGCATCGGACGAATCGCCGGAGACGGGACAACCGCCTCGCAGGCCCGGCGAGCGTTTTGAGCAAGGCCGGCCCCGCGGCTTTGGGTCGCGCCGACCGCCGGGAGGCGAGTGGTATTCGCGGACTGACCCGAATACAGTGATTGACATCGTCGATCCCGATGCCCAAACCGAAGCGATCAACCTGAACAATGTCGAGATGCGTCAGATTATCCGGACACTGGCCGAGTGGACGGGCAAACCGGTGATTCCCGTCAATGATGAGATCATGCAGACGCGGGTGACCATTTACGCGCCCCGGACGGTCACACGGTCCGAGGCCCTGTCGCTGCTGGTGATGGCGCTGCGAGCGCGGGGCATCCTGGTCGAGCAGTTGGATAACCGGGTGATGCTGCGTCCGCTGGAGTCCATCCGGCTCGGGGCGGTGCCGACGCTGGGCCCCGATGACCCGCTGGCGCGGATTGAAGACGAGCAGCAGATTGTTGAAAAATGGTTTCGGCTGAATAATTATGATCCGTCGCGCCTGGTGGACATTATCAAGCCGTTGGTTGCCGACTATGGGTACACGGTGGCTGACGAGAGCACCTCGCGTGTGGGCGTCATTGAGACGGCGGAAAATCTGATGCGGATTGAGCGGCTGATCAACCAGTTGGATATGCCCGAATCCAGACATCAGCATGAGTCGGTTGTGACGCTGCGCTATGCCGATCCGGCCGAGGTGGTGCAGGTACTCCGCCTGATTCTGGCCGACGGTCAGACCCTGCAGGAAGCGCAGCAGCCGCGTCGCGGTCGTCAGCCGCAGCCGGAGGCCGGCTCCGGCACGGTGATCGTTGAAGGGACCGATGCCGTACCGATTCGACTGATTCCGCTTGTGCGTCAACAGCAGATCATCATACGTGCCGGCCAGGACGATACCCAGCGCATCAAAGCGTGGATCAGCCGTCTCGACCTGCAGGATGACGAGGATGAGATGCGGCAAACCGTTGTGCAGGTGCGGTATGCCGACGTGCGGGAAGTGGTGCAGATGGTGCGCAATACCCTCCAGCAAATGCCCGGCACCGAGTTGCGTACGAATATCCTGATCGAGGGCCTGACGCAGACCAACCAGATTGTGGTGTACGGCACCGATTCAAACCGCGCGACGGTCGAGCGACTCATCGCCCAGATTGATCTTCCCAAGGAAGACTTTTTCGAAGAGCGTACCTTCCGGCTCAAGCACGCCGACTCCGACCAGATCAAAAACAACATCGATCAATTATACGGCGAAACAACCGCCACGCCTCAGCCCTTCGGACGCGGCACAGCGGTGACACGGTCCCAAAATCCGGAAGATCTGGTGCGTGCAATTTCTTATCCTATGCTGAAGCAGGTGACGGTGATCGCATCGTCAAAAAACATGGAACGCATTGCACGACAGATTGAAGAAGAATGGGACAAGCCCATTGATGTGGAGCAGGATCAGTACCGCATCTTCACGCTGCACAATTCCGACCCGGTTAAGCTGGCAGACTTACTCAAGCGGTTGTTCACCGAGGAGACCATGGCCGCCGGCGGCAACCAGAACCTGATGCGGATGATTTTCGGCGGAACCACGCAGGACTCGCGGCAGAAGATTGTCGGCTCGCTGTACGGGATGCTGACTTTTGAGCCGGTACCGGATTCCAAAAAGCTGATCGTGATCAGCCAGATTCCAGAAGCGTATGAGGTTGTCGGCCGGTTAATCCAACAGCTTGACGCCCGCGACGAGGCGGATGTGCCGCGTGTGATCACGCTCAAATACGCCGATCCGGAGGCACTATGCGAACAGCTTAACGCCATTCTCAATGAGCCGGGCACGCAGACCACCATCCAGCGCAGCGCCCGCGGACTGAGCGCCTACGATACAACGCAGCCGGCACAGGCGGTTGTAACCAGCGAAGAAGGCGGAGCAGTCATTACGCCGTGGTGGACGCGCCAGCGCCTGGATACCACTCAGATGCCGATCAGCAACCTGATCGGCCGGGCGCGGTTTGTGCCGGTTCATCGCAGCAAGGCCATCCTGGTTTTGGCGCCGCCGGAGTATCTGCAAGACATCACCGATGTCATTCGCGAGCTGGACCGGCCCGCCATGCAGGTGATGATCAAGGCGGTCATTGCCGAGATCAATGTCTCGGATCGCACGTCGCTGGGCGTTAAGCTGGCGTCGGATCCTGCGGCGTTCGGTCCGTCGCTCGGGGTCAACACCTTGGAAGCATTGAACCGGCTGGCGTTTGCGGAACAACGCGGTTCGTTTAGTTTCTCCACAGATGCAAATATCAATGCCCTGGTCGATTTACTGGTCCGGCATGGCAATGGCCGTGTGCTGAATCAACCGACGCTCTGGACCAAGGACAACGAAGAGGCGCTTTTTGTAAAGGGTGAGCGGGTGGCCTTTATCACCGGCGACCAGACGGATGCCACCCGGCAGGGCATTACGCGGACGTATGATTTCGAGGATGTCGGCTTAACCTTGCGAATCCGTCCCCGCATCACGCCCGACAGGGCAGTGGATTTGACCATCAACCTGAATCTGTCACAGCTTACCCCCGAGATTGTCGGCGATCAAAACGTCCGCTCCAATATGGACTCGACCACGCATATGATTGTCAACGATGGTCAATCGGTGATGATGAGCGGGATCTTGCAGCAGAACGACGACTTTGTCCAGCACAAGATTCCCCTGCTGGGCGATCTGCCGGTTCTGGGCGGCCTGTTCCGCCATGAGGAAGTGACCAAGTCCAACACCGAACTGCTGATCTTCATTACTCCGTATGTCTTTGACGAAAATGACCGTGCGGCGATTGCCACTGAAGACATGGACGGGATGGACATGCTCGAACAATCCCGCCGGCGGGTCGAAGAGACTGTGGAATCGCTGCAGTATATGTTAAAGCACGACCTTATGATGACCCCGATTATGACCGAATAATTCAATCGCACAAATGTGTATTTGTGGGACGGCCATCTGGACCGTGGTTGCCGTCGCCTGAAACACATCGACGCGGATCGATGCCGTGTTCGGTTATGACAACGTCTTTTCGGCCGACAGGACGGTGTTGTACAGCAGCATCGTGATGGTCATCGGGCCGACGCCGCCGGGGACGGGGGTAATCAGGCGCGCCTTTTTGCTGACGCCCTCAAAGTCCACGTCGCCGACCAGTCGGTAGCCTTTCTTTTTGCCAGCGTCCTCGACGCGGTTGACGCCGACGTCAATGACGACCGCGCCGTCTTTGACCATCTCGGCGGTGATGGTATCGGGCCGGCCGGCGGCGGCGACGACGATATCGGCGCGGCGGGTGTGCTCGGCGATGTTTCGGGTGCGGGTATGGCAGACGGTGACCGTTGCGTTGCCGGTGTCGCTTTTCTGGATGAGCATATTGGCCAGGGGCTTGCCGACGATGTTGCTGCGGCCGACAATGACCACCTCGGCGCCGGAAAGCTCCACTCCGCTGCGCAGCAGCAGTTGGACCACCCCGTGCGGCGTACAGGGCAAAAAGGCGTCTTGGCCGACCACCATCCGACCGACATTGACCGGATGAAAGCCGTCCACGTCTTTGTCCGGGTCCACGGCAAGCAGCACCTTATCCTCGTCGATGTGGTCCGGCAGCGGAAGCTGAACCAGGATGCCGTGAATCGCCGGGTCGGTGTTGTAGGTGTCGATCAAGGCAAGCAGTTCGGCCTCGGTGATCTCGGCGCTGAGGCGATTGTCCGCCGAGTGCATCCCGATATCGGCGCAGGCCTTTTCCTTGGCCGTGACGTATGACGTCGAGGCCGGGTTGTCGCCGACCAGGATCACCGCCAGCCCCGGCGTGACGCCCCGGGCCTTGAGCCGGGCGACTGTCTCTTTCAATTCCGACCGCATATCCGCGGCCATCTGCTTGCCGTCAATAATCGCTGCTGTCATACTAAGCTCCCGGACTGATGGTAAAACGTTCCGATTCGAAAAACACTTTATCGCATTCAGAGAGGATCGACAAAACGCTCAATCCTCTATCGTCTTGCCCTCGACGGTGGTCCAGGGCAGGCCGTATTGGTTCAGATCGGCCATGAAGGGGTCGGGGTCAAACTCTTCGATGTTGAACACGCCGGCGCCGTGCCACGTGCCCTCGAGCATCATCTTGGCCCCGATCATGGCCGGTACGCCGGTGGTATACGGCACCGCCTGGGCGCCGACCTCCTGGTAGCACTTGGCGTGGTCGCAGGAGTTGTAAATCATCATCTGCTTGCGCTGGCCGTCTTTGAGGCCGTCAAATATAACACCGATGCAGGTTTTGCCGGTGTAGCTGGGCCCCAGCGACCCCGGATCGGGCAGCAGGGCGTTGAGGAACTTCAGCGGCACGATCTTGCGGCCCTCGAACTCCACCTCGTCGATGCGGGTCATCCCGACATTTTCCAGTACCCGCAGGTGGGTCAGATATTGCTCGCTGAAGGTCATCCAGAAACGGATGCGTTTGAGTCCCTTGATATGCCGGACCAGCGATTCCAGTTCCTCGTGATACATCAGGTACGACGGGCGCCGTCCGATCTGCGGGTAATCGATGTCTTTGCGAATGCTGAGCGGATCGACGTCGACCCATTGGCCGTTTTCCCAGTAGCGTCCCTTTTGGGTGACCTCGCGGATATTGATTTCAGGATTGAAATTCGTCGCGAACGCCCTGCCGTGCTCGCCGGCGTTGCAATCGACGATGTCAATGGTGTGGATTTCGTCATAATAATGTTTTTGCGCATAGGCGCAGAAGACATTGGTCACGCCCGGGTCAAAGCCGCTGCCCAGCAACGCCATGACCCCTTCGTCTTTGAAGCGGTCGTGATAGTCCCACTGCCACTTGTATTCAAACGTCGCCTCTTCGGGCGGCTCATAGTTGGCCGTATCCAGATAATCCGTTTCTGTCTCCAGGCACGCGTCCATAATCGGCAAATCCTGATACGGCAAGGCAACATTGATCACCACATCGGGCCTGTATTTTTCGATCAGCGCCGTCACCTGCGCGGCGTCATTGGCATCGACCTGCTCGGTCAGCACAGGACGGGCGACAGTTGCGGCAATCGCGTCGCACTTGGCCCGGGTCCGACTGGCCAGGATAATCTCAGAAAACACCTCAGGCACCTGGGCGCACTTGTGTGTGACCACGTTTCCCACGCCGCCGGCGCCGATAATCAATACTTTTTTGCTCATTGTGACTCTCCCAATAACAAAACAACACTCCAGAAAAGGGCAAAACCCGCATCACTGCGCTTTCGGACGGCGATTGTACACATAAACGGCCTCAAATAAAACCACTTTTTGTCGTCGAGGTGATCTGGCCGCCCCGATCGGCCGCCCCGGTGCTATCGCTGCCGTGTCCCCCCGAGCCCTCTGCAAAACCAGGTGATCAGAGAACCAGAATCCCCCTTATTGCTGCTACCCGACATCCACCAAGCCCAGGGCCTGGCCGAAGCGATCAATCAGTTCGCGGCGGATGGCGGCGCAGTCGGCCCGGCTCAGGGTCGGGTCCGCGGCGATCAGGGCAAAGGCGTCGCGGCGGGCCAAGTTGAGCAGGTCAAAGTCGTCGATGATGTTGGCCAGCTTCAAATCGGGCAGGCCGTGCTGGCGCGTGCTGAACAACTCGCCGGGGCCGCGCAGCCGCAGGTCGTGCTCGGCGATTTCAAAGCCGTCGCGGCTGCGGGTCATCACATCCAGTCGGCTCACGGCGTCGGCGTCCTCGGTCTCGGCGAACAGAAAGCAATAGGATTTGTCCTGGCCGCGTCCGATGCGACCGCGAAGCTGGTGCAGTTGGGCCAGGCCGAAGCGGTTGGCGTTCTCAATGACCATCATCGTGGCGTTGGGCACGTCCACGCCGACCTCGATGACCACCGTCGAGACCAGCACGCTCAGGGCGCCGCTTCGAAACGCCTCCATCGTCCGGCGTTTTTCCTCGGCGGTCATCTGGCCGTGCAGCAGCCCGACGCGAAACTCGAGGAATACCTTCTCTTTGAGCCGGCGATATTCCTCGACGGCCGCCTTCAAATCGCCGTTGTCGCTATCCACCTCGGCGTCGATGCGCGGATAAACAAAATACGCCTGCCGGCCCGCCCGCAGCCGCTGCCGCATGAACTCCATCGCCGCGTCGCGATGGTGCGGCTGGGCCCAGCGCGTGACCACCTCCCCGCGTCCCGGCGGGCAGTGGCGGATCGTCGAGACATCCAGGTCGCCAAAGACCGTCATCGCCAGTGTGCGGGGAATCGGCGTGGCGGTCATCACCAGGCAATGGGGGTTGCGACCCTTGCGCAGGGTCGCCCGCTGATGGACGCCGAATTTGTGCTGCTCGTCGATGATGACCAGCCCCAGATCGGCAAAGTCGATATCACGCTGCAGCAGGGCGACCGTGCCGACGACGATAT
>PXAQ01000046.1 GCA_003567095.1 Phycisphaerae bacterium | reverse complement strand
CATCTGGAACATCAGGCAAACAAATGGAAAAAGCGAAAACTAAAATTCAGCAGCTCACGGCGGTCCTGAACCCTCACAAAACCATGCTGATTGTGATGCAGGACAATCCTGATCCCGATTCCATTGCCGCCGCGGTGGCGCTGCGTAAATTGGCCAACACACTGGCGGATGTCCAATGTTCCATCGCTTACAGCGGCACCATCGGGCGCGCTGAAAACCGGGCCCTGGTTCGCTACCTTGGCTTGAACCTTCGGCAGATGGATCAGTTGGATGTGGCGGCGTTTGAGTTGTTCGCCGTGGTCGACACCCAGCCCGGCATCGGCAACAATGCGCTGCCCGAGAATATCGAGCCGGATATCGTCATCGACCACCATCGCTGCCGCCAGCGCACACGGCATTGCCGGTTTACCGATGTGCGGTCGCACTACGGCGCGACGGTCACGATTCTGTATGAGTATTTCAAGGCCGCAGACATCAAAATTGACACGCCGCTGGCCACCGCGATGCTTTATGCCATCCGCTCGGATACGCAGGACCTTGGGCGCGATGCCTCGCGGGCCGATATACAGGCGCTGACGGAGTTGTTTACCCTTGCCAATCTGCGGGCGCTGAGCTCCATTCAGCGCGGTAAAGTCCGCCGCGACTATTTTCAGATGCTCGCCGACGCACTGGAACAGGCTAACGTGTACGGCAATGCGGTGGTGACCAACCTGGGGTCGATCGATAATCCCGATATGATCGCCGAGGTGGCGGATTTGCTCTTGCGCGACGATCTGACCAATTGGGTGATGGCTTACGGTTTCAGCGGCGCCAAGCTCTGGCTTTCACTGCGCACCGAACAGGAACAGGTTCGCGCCGATACAGTGATGCACCGCATTGTGGCCCGCAAAGGCGCCGGCGGCGGCCACCCCGGCTACGCCGGCGGCCAGATCAGCATCAAGGACAAAACCCCGCAACAAATCGAGAGACTTGAAAAACTCATCACGAATCGTTTTCTCCAGGCGGTTGTGACAGAACCGGCCAAACCCCACCAGCTCATTGATCGGTGATTTTACCAAGATTTTTCAAGCCCACCCAAAAACTGCTAAATTGCCCAAGTTACCATGACGATAAGCATACTGTTGTGTTCGATTAACTTCAGGAGATAGATATGGGCATTCAAAATTGGTCAGAGTCGATTATTTTCGTAAATCTGGCTCCGGAACCGGATATGGGTGAAGAGCTGGCTACGGTCCTTGCCATCCTCGCCGACCACCCCGATAAAAATGTGATTATTGACTTTGCCGACGTGGAAATTGTCACCTCCTCAAGCATTGCCAAGCTGCTCAAGCTTCGCAAAACCCTCTATGATACCGACGGCAGGCTGATTTTTTCGTCTGTTCAACCCCGAACAGCGAGCATTTTTACCTTGACCGGGCTGGATAACGTCTTTGAGTTTGTTGACAATCAGGTCCTTGCGCTGGCCTCGATGCAGGTTGGATGCAATTGATGGGTCAAACACCGCCCGCCGGGCCATAAAACAGCGCATCCGTACCTTGAGGGCTAGAACTCGTCGTCGTAATGAATCTCGACATTATTACGATAGATGTCGTCGTGTTTTTTCATCCTGTGGCGGGCAAGATAGAGACGGATGGCATACCCCATCGCCGAAAACCCGGCCAGAAAGAATACCGCCGCGGCCAAAAAGGCGAACAAATCGCGCAAAATAAAGACCAGCATTCCAAAGCCGATCAGCAGCAGCCCCGTTATAAACGCCCCTGTTGCTATTTTTTTGGTCGCATCGGAGAACGGATCGCCGTGATACGAAAAACGAAACATAACAGCTCCTCAATTCTTTAAGAGTCAGAAACAAAACCATTATAGCCAAAACGTGGTGACTATAATCCGCAACCACATCGCCACGGGCCATTTTACACCGCAGCGGCCGGCCGTCAAACTCCATTTGGGTCGAATCGAGCAAATTGACCGCTGGTTTGTTCGGTCTTGCAAACCTCTGCTGTTTTGCTATGATGGCCGCCTATGGCCGAACGCAAAACAACCATTGCCACCGGTACCGTCACCCGAAATAAGCGCGCCTGGCATGACTATGAGATCGTCGAAAAGGTCGAGGCCGGCCTGCAATTGGTCGGCACCGAGGTCAAGAGCCTGCGCAACGGGCAGTGCGACCTCGAGGGTGCCTTTGCGCGGATTGTAGACGGCCAGTGCTGGCTTATCGGCTGTAAAATCGCCCCCTATGCCCAGGGCGGCTATGTCAACCATGACCCGCTGCGCAAACGCAAGCTGCTGCTGCATCGTGCGCAGATCAAAAAAATCCGCACCAAACTCGAGCAGCGCGGCTTTACGCTAATTCCTCTGAGCGTGTATTTCAACAGCCGGGGGCTGGCCAAGGTCGAATTGGGCCTGGCACACGGCAAACGGCAATACGATAAACGGCAAAAACTTCGCGAAAAGGAGCAAAAACGCGACATGAGTCGCATTCGACGTAATTGAAACGATGGGTTCCGTCCCATCCGGCAAACCGAAAGGACAGCACCATGGCCGATGAAGGCAAAGAGAAAAAACTGATTATCGACGAAGACTGGAAAACACAGGCACAGAAAGAAAAAGAAACCCTCAAAGAAGAAGTGGACAAGGCCTCTACGGACAAACAGGAGCGCCAACTGCCGCAGGCCGATTTTGCCGGGCTGGTCAGTATGCTGGCGACACAGGCGTTTTATGCCTTGGGGCTGATCCGCACCGAGGACAGCAAAGATAAAGAGGTTGAGCCGGATTTTGAGATGGCCCGGTACAATATCGATTTGCTGGCGATGCTCGAGGCCAAGTGCAAAGGCAATCTGGATACCGACCAAGCGGCCATGCTCGAGGCGACTCTCAGTCAATTGCGGATGGCGTTTGTGCAGTTGTCCAAACAATAGGCCGGGTAGCAATGGCGACGATTCTCGAGAAAATTCTGGCCAACACACGCCGGCAGGTGGCCGATCGCAAAACGCAAACCCCGCTGGAGGCCCTCAAAGAGCAGGCCCAAAGCCGCCCCCGGTGCCGCCACTTTTATCGTGCGGTCACCCAGCCCAACCGGCGCGGTCTGAACGTCATCGCTGAGGTCAAAAAGGCCTCACCCTCGGCCGGGCTGATTCGCCCGGATTTCGACCCGGTGCAGATTGCCCAAACCTATGAGGCCTGCGGGGCCGATGCGATCAGTGTGCTGACCGACGAGACCTTCTTTCAGGGTCGGCTGGAGTACCTGACCGCGGTCAAAGAAGCGGTCAGGCTGCCGGTGCTGCGAAAAGATTTCATCGTCGATGCTTACCAGGTCTACGAGGCCCGGGCAGCCGGGGCGGACGCGATCTTGCTGATCGCCGATGCGCTGACCCCCTCGGCGTTGATTGATCTGCTGATTCTTGCCAGCGATTTGACGCTGACGACGCTCATTGAGGTGCACCAGGCCGACACCCTGCTTCAGGTGCGAAGCCTGCTTGGCTTTCCGCAGAAGCATTACAGCGTGCTGGGCATCAACAATCGCGACCTGCAGACGATGAAGGTCGATATCAATACCACCGGACGACTGGCCGGGCTGGTTGAGCAGCGCCGCGAACTGATCGCCGAAAGCGGCATCCGCACGCGGGAGGATGTGCAAAAACTGATTCGCCTTGGCATCGGCGGGGTGCTGATCGGTCAGACGCTCTGCGCGGCCGAGGATATCGCGGCCAAATTTGCCGAACTGTTCGACGCTGAGGCCGGGTAGTGGACCCCGTCGTTCTGATCGGCATCGGTCTGGCGATGGGCGTCTTTGGCGGCATGCTCGGCATCGGCGGCTCGCTGGTGATGATTCCGGCATTGGTGCTGTTTTACGGCGAAGATCAGCACTTGTACCAATCGGCTTCGATGATCTGTAACTTTTGCGTGGCGCTGGCTTCGATCATCGGACATCGCAAAGCCAAGACGCTTGTGCCGGCGGTGCTGTGGCGGATGATTCCGGCGGCGATGATTGGCATCGTTCTTGGCGTAGGGCTGAGCAATATCCCGTTTTTCGCCGGGCGCAACAGCTATCTGCTGGCGCGGCTGTTCGGGGCGTATCTGGCCGCGGTGGCGGTCTATAACACGGCGCGGATGTTTGCGACCCCGATGCCCAGCGTCAACGGCAGCGACCCGGATGCCTATCAAACGCCGGTATTGAAGGGGATCGCAAGCGGCATCGGCGCGATCACCGGCTTGGCGGCCGGCCTGCTGGGCATTGGGGCCGGCTCGGTGGCCACGCCGGCCCAGCAGTTCTTTCTGCGGCTGCCGCTGAAGCGCGCGATGAGCAATTCGGCCTCGGTCATCGTCGGCATCGCCTGGATAGGGGCGATCTACAAGACCGCCACCTTGCCCCGGCACGGCATTGCCGTCTCCGAATCGCTTTATATCGCCGCCTGCATTATCCCAACAGCCCTGCTGGGCGGCTTTCTTGGCGGCCACCTGATGCACCTGATGCACCGTCACATCGTCCGCGGCCTGTTTGTCGCCGTCTGCCTGGCCGGCGCCTGGCAACTGTTGACCGTCCCGCCGGGGGGATAGTGTGATTTGCAGTCCGCTGGAGAGAAATTTACTTTGGAATGGGTCGCAGTTATAATGAGGGCGGATACAGTACAACAAAAAGGCAAGACATGGCACACACAGACACGGCAAAACGGATTGAACGTCTGCGCGATGAAATTCGGCGGCATGATTATTTGTATTATGTTGAAAATGCGCCCGAAATCAGTGACCGGGAGTATGACCGGCTGTTTGAGCGGCTCAAGCAACTGGAGGCTGAGCATCCGGAGCTGATTGCCCCGGACTCGCCGACCCAGCGGGTTTCGGAGCGGCCGATTGACCGGTTCGCCTCGGTCGAGCACCGCGTCCCGATGCTGAGCATTGACAATACCTACAACGAAGACGAGTTGCGGGAGTTTGACAAGCGCGTCGCCAAGGGACTGGAAGAACAGGCCTGCGACTACACCGTCGATCCAAAGATTGACGGCCTGGCCGTCAGTTTGCTGTATAAAAACGGTCGATTGGTGCGCGGGGCCACACGCGGCGACGGCACGACCGGTGACGACGTGACCGCCAATATCCGCACCATACGCGCGATTCCGCTGCATCTGAAAGACAACACGGTTCCGGCCGAGCTGGAGGTTCGCGGCGAGGTGTTTATGTCCAAGCGGGCCTTTGCGGAATTGAACACCCATCGCAGCAAGCAGGGTGAGGCCGAGTTTGCCAATCCGCGCAATGCCGCCGCCGGTTCGCTCAAACTGCTGGACGCGCGCATTACGGCGAAGCGCAGGCTGTCGTTTTTTGCCTACTCGCTGGGGTATTGTTCCGAGTCGTTTGCCGACACGCACTGGGACGCGCTGGATCGCTTCAAAGACCTCGGTCTGCCGATTAACCCCGATGCACAAAAGGTTGCCAATATAGACGAGGTGCTGTCGCTTTGTCATCAGTGGGATGCCAAAAAGCATACGCTTGATTATGCGGTTGACGGACTGGTCATCAAGGTCAACCGCTACGACCAGCAGGACAGTCTCGGGTCAACCGGCAGGGCCCCGCGGTGGTGCATCGCCTACAAATTCGCCGCCGAGCAGGCTGAGACGACGGTCGAATCCATCGCTGTGCAGGTCGGCAAGTCCGGCGTCCTTACACCGGTGGCCAACCTCAAACCGGTTAAGCTGGCCGGCACGACCGTCAAGCGCGCCAGCCTGCACAACTTTGACCAGCTCCGCCGGCTCGATGTCGGCTGCGGCGATGTCGTCATCATCGAAAAAGCCGGCGAGATCATCCCCCAGGTCATCAGCGTCAAACGCGCCGGGCACACAGAACCGTTTGCGATTCCGACGCAGTGCCCGGCCTGCGGGGGCGATGTCAAAAAGGACGAAAACGGCGTGTATCTGCGCTGCATCAACGCCCAGTGCCCGGCCCAGCTCAAGGAACGGCTGGAGTATTTTGTCGGCAAAAATCAGATGAACATCGAAAAACTCGGGCCGGCCCTGATCGATCAGCTTGTCGAAAAAGGACTGGTCAAAAATTTTGCCGATATTTATAAGCTCGATGTCTTCAAACTTTCCCAACTTCAGCGCATGGGCACCAAAAGCGCCGAGAATATCATGGCCAGCATCGAAAACAGCAAGACCCGCCCCCTGTGGCGGCTGATCGCGGCATTGGGTATCCCAAATGTAGGCGTTCAAACAGCCCAAGACCTTTCTGAGAAATTTGGATCTCTCGATAAACTTAGAAAAGCATCTTTGAAGGAGATTGAAAAAGCGCTAACAGTATCAGAAGACCCTGTAATCCCTAAAAATATTTATGACTTTTTGCATAATCCGCAAAACAAGCAGTTAATCGACAATGATGCTCCACAGAACAAAGATCAATTAAAGAAAAAAATCGGAAATCTTGGCATTCCTAAAGTTGGTCCAAAGAGAGCTGAATTGTTAGCTGAGAAATTTAATTCTCTTGAGACATTAATGAACGCTAACTTTGAAGATATCAAATGTGTTTTTAGTTGTAAATCCGATCCCGTAGTTCCCCATAATATTCATGCCTATTTTAAGGATCCAAATAATAACGAAGTTATCGAAGACTTACTGGCCGCAGGTGTCAGGCCCACGCCGCCGAAACAGAAGGCCTCCGATGCGCTGGGCGGCAAGACGTTTGTTGTCACCGGCACGCTGTCGCGCCCGCGATCGCAGATCGAGCAGCTCATCAAAGATCACGGCGGCAAGGTCAGCTCATCGGTCAGCAAGAAAACCGATTTTCTCATCGCCGGCCAAGACGCCGGCTCAAAACTGGACAAAGCCAGATCGCTCAATGTAAACGTCATCGATGAAACCGAATTGCACAACCTCATCCGCTAAATGAAAGGGGATCATTATGCTGTACCAGGAATTGCGCGGTCAAAAGGTGCTTGTTACCGGCGCCAGCAGCGGCATCGGGGCAGCGACGGCCGAATTGTTCGCCGCCCAGGGGGCGTATGTCGGGGTGCATTATTTTCGCACCGCCGACGGGGCCGAGCGGACACTGCACAACGTCCGGGCGGTGACCGACGGCTGTCTGCTGCGGGCCGATTTGCGCAATGAGAGCCAGGCCCGGGCGATGGTCGAGGCGTTTGTCAAACAGGCTGGCGGCATCGACGTACTGGTCAACAACGCCGGCACCCTGATCGAGCGGGTCGAGATCGCACAGATGTCGCTGGACTTTTTTGAGGATGTATTCGCCACCAATGTACGAAGTACGTTTCTGGTCACGCGTGCAGCGCTGGAGTCCCTCAAAGCCTCACGGGGCTGCATTGTCAACACCGGCTCGGTTGCCGGCCATCACGGTGGCGGCAGCGGTTCGGGCGTCTATGCGGCGGCCAAAGCGGCGGTCCATACCCTGACCATCGCCATGGCCAAAGAATTCGGCCCCTATCACATTCGCGTCAACTGCGTCGTGCCCGGCCTGATCGAGACGCGCTT